>DASPXY010000255.1:0-10527 GCA_035637055.1 Gemmataceae bacterium
TCCTCCACCGAGAACAGCGCCTATCAGGTGACGCGCAACCCGTGGGATCGGGAGCGCATCCCCGGCGGTTCCAGCGGTGGCAGTGCCGCGGCGGTGGCCGCCGGGGAGGCGCCGCTGGCGCTGGGCAGCGACACCGGCGGCTCGATCCGGCAGCCGGCGAGCCACTGCGGCGTGGTCGGCCTCAAGCCCACCTACGGCCGCGTGTCGCGCTTCGGCCTGGTCGCCTACGCCAGTTCGCTCGACCAGATCGGCCCCTTCGCTCACGGTGTCGCCGACGCCGCTCTGCTCCTGGAGGTCATCGCCGGCCACGACGCCCGCGACAGCACCAGCGTCGATCAGCCCGTGCCGCCCTACCGCGCGACGCTGGAGCAGCCGTTACCGTCCCTGACCATCGGCGTCGCCCGTGAACACTTCGGCGCCGGCCTCGACGCTGAGGTTGAGCAGGGCGTGCGCGCGGCGCTGGAGGTCTATCGGCAGCAGGGGGCGACGATCAAAGAGATCTCGCTGCCGCACAGCCCCTACGCAGTGGCAACGTACTATCTCGTGGCCACTGCGGAGGCGTCGAGCAATCTGGCCCGCTACGACGGCGTTCACTACGGCCACCGCTCGGCGAGTCACGACAACCTGATCCACATGTACTGCCGCACGCGCGGTGAGGGCTTCGGCGCCGAGGTCAAGCGCCGGATCATGCTGGGCACGTACGCCCTGTCGAGCGGCTACAAGAACCGCTATTACGTCCAGGCGCTCAAGGTGCGGCGGCTGATCAAGGACGACTTCGATCGCGCTTTTACCGAGTGCGACGTGGTGATGGGGCCGACGTCGCCGACGGCAGCGTTCAAGATCGGCGAGAAGACGGCCGATCCGCTGGCGATGTACCTGTCGGACATCTACACCATCGGCGCCAACCTCGCGGGGCTGCCCGGCATGAGCGTGCCGTGCGGCTTCACGAAGGGCGGCCTGCCGATCGGTTTGCAAATCCTGGCGGCGCCGTTTGCGGAGGAGAAGTTGCTGGGCGTCGCCCGGCTGCACGAGCGCGCGACCGACTGGCACCTGCGCCGGCCGCGCGTCGCATCGTGATCAATTCAGAGCGTTTCAACTGCCGAACATGCGCGCATCGAAGCGGAACGTTTCCCCGAGTCCGGCGGAGGAGACCGGGGGGAAATCGGCTACCGGGGGGACAAAAGCCCCGATTAGATCGGCATCTGTCACGTCCGGATGGGCCAACCGGAACTGGACGAAAAGGTCCTCGTAGGACAAATTCGCCAGCTCCGGGTTGTCTTTGAGATACTTCAGGAACCACACCGTCGTTTGGACACCGCGCCGGCGAATGGCCACGTTCTCAGAGAGCACTGCCTCAAGCCGGTCCGCATTCTTTCCTGCCTCAATGGCGAAGTACGAGGCTGTGAGCGCGCCGATCAGTAGCGTCGCCGCGACCGCCCCGAGCAGCCCCGCCACCGCACGGTTGCGACCGCACCAGCGCCAGGTTCGTTCCAGAACGCCCACCGGCCGGGCCTTAACCGGCAAGCCCGCCTGGAGGCGCTGCAGATCCTCCGCCAACTCCAGCGCACTGCTATACCGCTTGCCGGCCTCCTTCCGCAGACATTTGAGCGTGATGGTCTCCAGGTCACGCGGCACCTTCGACTGGAGCTGCCGCGGCGGCACTGGCTCGTCGTGGAGCACCTGAGCCAGCGTGTCCAGGGGCGTTGCCGCCTTGAATGGCGGCCGACCTGTGAGGCACTCGTAGAGCAGGGCACCGAGGGCGTAGACGTCCACGGCGGGGCCGACGACTCCGGCCTTCCCGGTGGCCTGTTCCGGCGCCATGTAACTCGGCGTGCCCACGATGGCTCCTGTGGCGGTCTGCCCTGCTTCCTGGTCGAGCTGCTTCGCCAGGCCGAAATCGGCGACCTTCGGCGTGCCGTCGGCCGCGAAGAGGACGTTCGCCGGTTTCAGGTCGCGGTGGACCACTCCCGCACTGTGGGCGGTGTCAATCGCCCGGGCCAGTGTCTCGACCAGCCGCGCTGCCTCCATCGGTGCGAGTGGCGCCTCGCGTAACTTCCGATCCAGCCCCCCGCCGGGGCAGAATTCGAGGGCCAAATACGCCCGGCCGTCGTACGTCCCCACCTCGTGGATCTGGATGATGTTGGGGTGTTGCAGGCGCGCGGCGGCCTCGGCTTCCGTGCGAAAGCGTTGCAGTTCTTGCGGGCCTGCGTGGGCCCCGGCGAGGATCGTTTTCAGCGCTACCAGTCGGCCAAGTTTGAGGTCGCGCGCCTTGTAGACGACGCCCATGCCGCCGCGCCCCAGTTCCCCCAGAATCTCGTACCCGGCGATGCGCGGCTCTCCCACACCGATTGCAGCCGCGGGTGTGGAGAACGCCGAGGTCACCAGGGTGTCGCTGCACAGCAGGGTCTGCAGGGTGATCTGGCAGGTGTGGCAGGTTTCGACATGGTCGGCGATCTGCCGTTGTTCCTCGCCCGCTCCGTCGGCTTCGAGGTGCTGGCTCAGCGTTTCCACGGAAGGACAATTAGTGACGCACATCATCGCAAATATCCGTAACTTGGGGAATCAGGGTGATCCAGGTGAATCGGGCTCGATCAGGCCGCGTTCCCGGGCGAACTGCCACGCCTGGGCCTTGACCCGCTTCTTGATGCGGTGGGCCGCCTGCGTGAGGGCGAAGTAGCTCTCGTAGCCGAGTTGACGCTGGACGTCCTTGACCGGCTGACCCTCCAGGCACGTCAACCGGAACGCCTCGAAGGCCAGCGAGTTTTTCGCCCGGCATTCGGCCTCGAGTTTGGCCTGGGCATCACGAATACAGCCCATCAGGCTCTCCGAGCGCTCGCGGACGCCGTCGATCAGGTCATCCGCGGCCTCGGGGTGTTCCGCCAGGCGGTCAGCCACGTCGCTGTCGCCGGTGCCGCGATCTCCGGGTACTCGCCGCTGCAGTGCGCGCCCCAGGTTGCTGACCTCATGAACGACGACCGTTTTGAGCCAGCTGCGAAAGCCGCCCTTGCTCGGGTCGTACTGGAAGGTCGGCAACGCGCGGACCAGGCGCAGCAGGACGTTGCTCCGCAACTCGTCGACGTCGTGAGCGGGCAAACCGAAGCGCCGGCCCCAGGCGTCGATCATCGGTCGATACAGGCTGACGAAACGATCCCAGGCGTCCCGGTCCTCTTGACCCTTGAGTTTTTCCAGGAGAGTAGCGCTACTCTCGATGTCGTAGAGGTCGCTCATAAGCTGCTACGCGCGGGGCCGAGACATTTAACACTGATTGTCCCCGGTTGCTCGCGGAAGCGTCAACTTTCTTTTCGAGGGCGGCTGTGCAACGCGGAGAGGGAGACGCGTATACTGTACGGCAGGGACGGTCACGCAGGTCGCCTATCTTGGTGTTGCGGGGTGACGAAATGAGCGAACGAGGAGTTGACGACATGGGGCGCGTCATTGTGAGTTTCAACGTTTCCAACAACGCCGATCTGGCGATGTTTGAAGCGGGGCTCTTGCCGCCGGAGAAGATCCGGCGGGTAGCCATTCAGGGTGCTGTGGACACGGCGGCAAACCACCTCGTGCTGCCGGCCTCCGTGGTCCAGCATCTCGGCTTGCGGACGCCGACTGAGGCTAGGGTCCGATATGCCGACCAGAGCACCGCGATTCGGCCCATTGCGGAGAATGTTGCCGTGGAATTGCTCGGCCGTTCGAGCGTCTTCCGGGCGGTTGTCGAGCCGGATCGATCCACTGCTCTTATCGGCGCCATCGTCCTGGAGGATCTCGATCTGCTGGTGGACTGCGGCAAGCAGGAGCTTTATCCGCGCGACCCGGAGCGTGTCATTTCCGAGGTGGAGTGAGTTCCGCGCAGCGAACGCCAATCGGCCTCAAGCGAAGGTCGAACGCAATGCCTTGTCGGCGATGTCGCGGCGGTAGACGGCGCCCTGGAAGTGGATGCGCTCGACCGCCTCGTACGCCTTTCGCTTGGCCTCAGCGAGAGTTTCCCCGAGCGCCGTCACGCCCAGCACGCGGCCGCCGTCGGTCACGACCGCCCCGCGATCAGCCCGCGTTCCGGCGTGGAACACCTTCACGTCCGGCAACCGGGCGGCCTCTTCCAGCCCGGCGATCTCCTTGCCCTTGGTATAGCTGCCCGGATAACCCTGGCTCGCCATCACGACGCACACCGCCGGACGCGGATCCCACTCCAATTTGCCCTCCGCAAAGTCTCCTAGCCGGTCGTCCACCACCGCTTCCAGCAAGTCGAGGAGATCGGTCCTGAGCCGCATGAGGAGCGGTTGCGTCTCGGGGTCACCGAAACGGCAATTGAACTCCAGGACGCGCGGTCCCTGGTTGGTCACCATCACGCCGGCATACAGCACGCCGCGGAACGGTCGCCGTGAGCGCTTCATCGCATGCACGGTCGGCACCAGGACCGAGGCGTCGATGGCGTCGAGCAGTTCGGGCTTGGCCAGGGGCGCCGGACAGTAGGCGCCCATGCCGCCGGTGTTGGGACCGGTGTCGCCGTCGAGCGCCGCCTTGTGGTCCTGCGTCGGCGCCAGCGGCACGATGGTGCGGCCCGAGACCAGCGCCAGGATGCTCAACTCCTCGCCTTCCAGCTTTTTCTCGATGACGACCTGCCGCCCGGCGACGCGGCCGAACTCCTCGCGCACCATGACGCGGTCGATGGCAGCGAGTGCTTCCGCGGTCGTCGAGCAGACGATGACGCCTTTCCCGGCGGCGAGCCCATCGGCCTTGACGACGACGGGGTACTCGCGCGTCTCGATATAATGGCGGGCGGGTTCGGGGTGATCGCAGATGCGGAACTCGGCGGTGGGCACGTCGGCATGCCGCATCAGTTGCTTGGCGAAGACCTTGCTGGCCTCCAGGCGTGCGGCCTCGCGCGACGGGCCGAAGATGCGCTGACCGGCCTGCTGGAAGGCGTCCGCGATGCCGAGTGCGAGCGGTTCCTCGGGACCGACCACGGTCAGGCCGATGCCCTCCTTCTTGACGAAGCGCAGGAGCGCGTCGAAGTCGTTGGCCTCGATGGGGACGTTGACGCCCTCGGCGGCGGTGCCGGCGTTGCCGGGGGCGCAGTAGACACGCTCGGCGCGCGGCGATTGGGCCAACTTCCACACCAGGGTATGCTCGCGCCCGCCCTTGCCGATGACCAGGACTTTCATGCGGCTGCCTCCTCGTTGTTCGCCGCGGTGCGGCTACACGCATTCTATCAATGGAGGCTCAGGCAGTCGGCGGGGAGCGCAGCGCGCGGAAAAGGGCGAGCAGGTTGCGGCGGTTCTGGCCGAAGTCGCCCTTGCCGACACGCGACTGACTGCGGGCATGGAGTCGCGTCCCGGTAGCGGTTGCTTCGAGCCGGATGGTCACATCATCGATGAAACGCCAGAGCCGCGTGCGGCGCGTGGCGCGAATCACGCCGGCCTCGCGCTCGACGGCCTCGACCCGCCAGCGCGGCAGGACGCCGATGACCTTCTCCACCCACGCGAGCGCCTCCGGCAGCGGCAAGGGCAGGTCGAGCGGCGTTACCTGCGGGTCGCCGGGTTCGTCGGTGTCGGCCAAGTTGTGCGTGAACCAGTTGAGAAAGCCCATGCGAGAGATTGAAATGGAGTGGCCATCTGTTCCCACGGATAGGCGTCAAATCGCCAGCCAGTGCCCCGGCAAGATAGCGCGGTGGTAACGGATTCGCGATTACTTCTTCGCCAATTCCTGGGCGCCCCGAACGTCGTGCTCATAGCGAGCGAGGGAGACAATCAGGTTCAGCCCTTCCCGCACCTTGTCGAGTTCTTTCGCGTCCAGGTAACCCATGAGCTTGACGGCCTCGTCGTGAATCGCGTCGAATGCGGTTTGCTTCGGCTCGGCCGCCGGGGGGTAGATATACACCTCATCCACCGACACATTGGCGAAGCGCTGAACCTTGAGCCGCAACGGTAGCCTGCTGCGATGGCGCTCGAGCTGTGCTTGCGCTTCCTTGGCAAGGGGATTATCCACACTGACGAGCCTGATCTCTGATGGGGCGATCGAGTTACCGGGAATCTGAAAGAGGGAAGCATAGACGGTGCCGGACGCCTCGCCGGGCCTCCTGGGATCCACTGACGGCGAGGCGATGTAAAGGAACCAAAGGCCCTCTTCGCTGGTTTTGAGCCACAGCGCCACGGCAACCGGGAACCCATCGTGACGCAGTTGGGCAAGCAATCTGTACCCGTCGTCAATACGGCTGTCTACCAATAGTTCTTGATCCATCGCAGCACCCCGTCCGGGTCATGGGTAATGGCGTTGTAGAGGATTTCCGCCTCCAGTTGTGTCTTCGCTTCGTAGCGGCTGGTGACCTTCCAGAGGATGACGATCGTCCAGTGCTTGGCGAACGCTGCGCCCGCTGGGCCACCAGCCGCCGCGCTTGCCTTGAGTTTGTTGTTCAGTTCATCGGTCAGCCCCGCGAGTTGAACTAACTTGCCGAAGTCGTGCGTCAGGCACTCATCTGGTTTTATTTTCTCCTGGAAGACCCACCCGGTATAGATCATGCGGGCGAGCAAACATGACTTCAAAGCGCACTCGATGGCATAGCCAGCCGCGTAATAGGCAAATTCCCACCGGCCTCCATCCAGGAGAACTTTCGCATCCAAAATCCTCTCGTCGGCCATCTTCTGCAAGTCGGCCTGGTTCACCGTCGTTCCCTCGCGGTTAGTCGGCCAGCGTTGTGGGCCAGGAAACCGACCAAGATGATGATACCATCTTCGCGCTACTCCCTCCAGACTTCTCGATGTGGGCGAACGCACGGGAACTGACCGCGTGGGCGAAAAACAACCCCGGCCGCCTTCCAACGGTCGGGGTCCACGGCAATTCCAGCGCCAACGCCATCTCTCGAACCGTATCACCGTTTTCCGCCCCCGTCTACATAGGCATAGTCCACGAAGCCGATCATCATTTCTTGCCAGGTTTGATCGCCCCAGCGCACGCTCTGGCTCGGATCCGGGTTGTTGGGATTGCCCTTCGAGTTATCGAAGTGAGCGGTACACTCGATGCGCGTACCGGCGGGCAAGCGTAGCGGCGTCTCCAGGAGGTACGTCGCCTGCCAGCCGAAGTCGTAGCGCGGCACCGACAACAGCACCTCTTTCTTGCCGTCGGGGTAAACGGCGACGTACTCGAAACTCTTGCCGCGCAGGTGCATGTGCGGCAACAGTGCCCATAGGGTTGCGTCCTTTGTGAAGGTCGCCTTCGACGTTACCTTGTGATTGTTCGCCCCGGCAGGGATGAGGAAGTTATTGGTAGCGATCGACTTCGTTTTCACCTCGCTCTGCGGCGGCTCCTTCGCGAACACCAGACCCACCGACGAACGATCGGACTGTTCGACTCCATTTGGGGTATAGTGCATCTGGAATACGATCGTTGCGCCCTTGGGAACCTTCTTCGCGGCACCCTGCGGGTAGGCCACGCCCAGGTCGCCCGGAGCGTAGGCCACCAGGAACCCGTTGCCGATGCCGTCGCCAGCGCTCACGCCGCTCCCCTTGCCAATCACGTAAATGATGATGTGATGAACGACCGCTTTGTTGCCGGGCTTGGCCTCGGCGGCCTGGATCCACACGTCCTCCTTCAAGTTCGTTTGCGTCACGAAATACTTGTACGGCACGCCGCCCTTCGGCGCCTTGGCCGGCACCTTGAACTCCGCCGGCATGGTAAAAATCGCATCAGGCTTACCGATGTTCCACCCCTCGGCGTACTGCTTCGGCGCCGGCAGATCCTTGTCGTCGCCCTTTGGGCAACCCTTCTCGATCCAGGCCAGCAGCGTCTCGCGCTCCTCCTTCGACAGACTGCGATCGTTCTTGAATTTGAGGTGTGACGGAGCCGCATGCCAGGGCGGCATTCGGTTCTCTTCGATCACCTCGCGGATCGTTTCCGACCACGCCGAGACGTCGTCGTAGGTCAGCAGCGGCATCGGCCCGACCTGGCCGGGGCGGTGGCACTCCTGACAACGATTCTGCACGATCCGGGCGACCTGCTTCGTGTAGGTGATGGGGCCGTCATTCTTCGGCGCCGCCACGCGGCCGATCAGGCAGCCGGCGACCGGTGTCGTCGCCTGCGTGATCTGCTTGCCGGCGAGCAACTCGTCGAGCGCGACGGCGAGGTCGCGGCGCGTCGGCTGCGGCCGCTGGAAGCCGATGCCGAACTGATCGTCGATGCGGCCCTGGTAGCAAATCTTGCGCTCGCCGTCGAGCACGAACACCTCCGGCGTGCGCCGCGCTCCGAAGTGATCGGCGACGACATTGCTGGTGTCACGCAACACCGGGAACGGGATGGCGAACTCCTGAGCGTGGGCGGCGATGCGCTTCGGGTCGTCCTGGCGGTTCGCGTTGACGGCGAGGAACTGCACGCCCTTGTCGGTGTAAGTTTTGTGCAGGTCGGCCAGGCGCGGCATGAAGGCGTTGTTGATCGGGCACTGCGTCCCGACGAAGACGACCACGACCGCCTTGCGATCCTTCAAGTCCGGCAGCGACCACGTCTTGCCGGCGATGTCCTTGAGCGAGAGTTTATCGATCTTTTTACCGATCAGTGAGGCAGGGGTGTCCGCCTGCACGACGGCAGCGGACGCCAAACTGACGACAAGCACCAGCGTCAAGCGGAGGGAGCGCATGAAACCTCTCCTGTGAAGTCGGAGCGCAACAGAGTCAAGCGGACGTACTCTTGTTGCTACGGAAAGGTTTCACGGCGGGAAAGGGAGACCAGGAAGCCCACGGGTTGCAACCCGTGGGCTTGAGGAATTCAGGCACTGCGGCGCAGCCGCGGCGGGCCGATGCGGGCGGCGATGGCGGGCTTGTGGTGCGGGCGTTCTGCCTGTTCGTCGATCTCGGCGAGCCGTGGCACCAGCCCGTGGCCGTTCGCGATCTGAATGGCCAGCCCCGGACGAGCGTTCGCCTCCAGCAGCATCGGCCCTTCATCCACATCGACCACGATGTCCACGCCGACATAGCCGAGGCCGACCGCCGCGGCGATTTTCCGCGACATTTCCAGCACTGCACGCCAGTGCGGCACACGCATGCCGACCAGCGGCACGTTCGTATCGGGGTGCCGCTCCACGAAGCGATCGTACAGCACCGCGTGGTTCGTTGTTCCGGTGTCCAGGTCCACGCCGGCGCCGATGCCTCCCTGGTGCAGGTTCGCCCGACCATTCGACGCCTTCGTCGGCAGGCGCAGCATCGCCATCGCTGGCTCATTGCGATAAAGGACCACGCGAATGTCCGGAATGCCCTTGTAGCTCAGAGGCGCAAAGGCGGGGTGCAGCCGGACGCGCTGCTGCAAAATGGCCTGGTCGGGCAGACCGCCGAGCGAATACATTCCGGAGAGCACATCGGATAAATGTTGGCGGAGTTGTTCCAGGCCGAGGCGTTCGTTGTTGTGGCGGATGTAGGAGGGGCCATCGCGGCCGACGATCACCAGCACGCCGCGGCCAGCTGAGCCGCGGTTCGGCTTGATGACGAAGTCGTCGTGCTGCCCCAGGATTTCCGGCAACCGCCGCAGCATCGAGTGGTAGCCGATTGAGGCGTACACCTTCGGCGTCGGCACGCCGATGCGTACGCACAGGTCACGCATGCGCAGCTTGTCGTCCACGATGGGAAACAGCGAGCGCGGGTTATGATCGAGAATGCAGGCGGCGTTGCGGCGGTTGATGCCCAGCACGCCCGCTTCGCGCAGTCGCTTCGCCGCACGGAACAGCCAGAACATGGGCCACTCCTCTGAGCGGCGAGCGGGGGCGTTGTTCGTAGTCCCGCCTTTAGGCGGTTTCGGCTCTCACCGCCTAAAGGCGGGACTACGAACAACACCCCGCTCGCCGGGACTGTTATTTCCCCGCCGCCACCGTCTCCGGCTCCTCGATCACCGTCAGCGCCAGGCGTTCGCGCGTCGTGGTCGGGATCTCCTTGGCCGGCGCCCGCCGCGTGACCAGGTCGCGGAAGCGCAGCAACTCCGACAGGCGATAGCCGGTGTAACGGCCGAGTAGGAATTGCACCGCCACGATCAGGCCCAGCGTCTCGGGGTAGCGGCACATGTGGCTGACGACCGCGTGCAGACTCAGGAACAGGCTAATACTCGCGGCGATGAACAGCGTCCCCAGCAACGTGCGGAACGACGACGAGGTGCCGTCCTCCGTCTCCAGCGTCCAGAAGCGCTCGATCATGCCCGTCAGGATCACCATCGGGAACAGCGAGAAGTAGCGCGTCACCGCCACATGCTGGAAGTTCGCCAGCAGGATCGCCGCCAGCAGCACCACGACCACCAGCGTCAGCAGCAACGCCGTCCGCGGCACTTGTAGCAGGTGGTAACGGTCGAGCGCTCGCCGCATCCCCCAGCCGATCAGCACCAGCGACACGAACACCAGGATGCCCGGCAAGCTCTGCAGGTCGCGGAACGCCATGCCGATGAGCGCCGGGGCGAACGTGCCGAAGCTATTGATCCCAACCAGATTGCGGAAGAGGCAAATGATCAGCGCCGCGATCGGCAGCAGCAGCAGGAACTCGGCGAGCTTCCGCTCCGCCGGCGGCAGGGTGT
>DASPXY010000256.1:0-13547 GCA_035637055.1 Gemmataceae bacterium
CCCTTCATGAAGCCCTGCATCAGCGAAGCCACGACCCTGCCGCAGTCGTTTGCCGACGACGTCAACACCTACGCCGACGCCGGCTGCGACGCGATGGAGGTCTGGCTGACCAAGTTGGAACAGCACCTCGACAAGCACTCCATCGCCGACACCATCAGGCTCCTGCAAGATCGCCGCATGACCCTCGCCGCCGCCGCGTATCAGGGCGGCCTGTTGCTCTCACAAGGTGAGCAGCGCAAGGTACACTACGATCACTTCCGCCGCCGCCTCGAGATCTGTCAGCAGTTCGGCATCGGTACACTACTCGTCGTCGCGGATTTCGTTGACAAGGTCGAGCCGACCGCCTTGGAGCGTGCTGTCGTCTCGCTGGCGCAGGCCGCTCAGTGGGCCGCGGGCTTTGGCGTGCGGCTCGCCCTGGAGTTTCGCGGCTCGGACACGTTCTGCGCCAGTCTCGACACAGCGCTCGCTCTGATCGCCCAGTGCGGCGAGCCGAACGTCGGCGTCAACTTCGACGTCTTCCATTACTACACCGGCCCGAGCAAGTTCGAGGATCTCGACCTGCTGACACCTGCAACGCTGGCCCATGTGCAACTGTGCGATCTGGCCGGCGTGCCGCGGGAGCTGGCGACCGATCGCGACCGCGTCCTGCCGGGCGATGGCGATTTTCGGCTGCAACCGCTCCTCGACGCCTTCCGCGCTCTCGGTTACGCGGGCTACGTTTCGCTGGAACTGATGAACCCGACGCTGTGGCAGGCGAAGGCCGTGCAGGTGGTGGAAATCGGCCTCACCGCGCTGCGAAAGGTTCTTGGCTTGGCTGCGTATACAGAAGTGCCGGGTGAACGGTGATCCGTGGTGAGCGACTCAGGACTGTTCGCTTTCCACTCATCACTTTTCACTCGTCACTCTCTTGGGTATCATCGAAACGGTTCCCGTACTCCTCGGACGAAGAGCGACGCCATGAAGGTCAACCCGCAGCCCGACGAGCCGCAGCCATCGCATCCGTCTGCCGCGCGACAGGGACTGCCACTCCCTGACCTGGCCCCCAGTGCTGTCCTGGCGCCGGGAGCAGAACCGTTGCCGGGCTACCAGCTGATTCGCTTCCTGGGCAAGGGCGGCTATGGTGAGGTCTGGCAAGCGCGCGGGCCCGGCGACTTCGACATCGCCCTCAAGTTCGTTCGCATCAGCCAGGCGGAGGCCACCGGGGTCGAGTTGCGCGCCCTGGAGGTCATGAAAAGCCTGCATCATCCTCACATCCTGCCCCTGTTCGGGGCCTGGCAAACGCCCGATTTCCTCATCATCGGAATGGAGTTGGCCAGCGGCACCTTGCTGGACCGCTTGCGCAAGGCGCAGGAGCAAGGATTGCCGGGCATTCCGCTGGACGAGTTGCTCGAATACCTGCGCGAGGCCGCCAAGGCGATCGACTTTCTCAACGAGCGCCGCCACCGCGCGCCGGACGGCAAGTTGGTCGGCATCCAGCACCGGGACGTCAAGCCGCAGAACTTGCTGATCGTCGGCAACTCCGTCAAGGTGGCCGACTTCGGCCTGGTGCTGGCGCTTGTCGCCACCATCGGCCCCGTCCCCGACGCCATGACCCTCGCCTACGCCGCCCCCGAATCGTTCGACGGCAAGGCGACGCGCTGGTCGGACCAGTACAGTCTGGGTGTCACCTACTGCGAGCTGCGCGGCGGCAAGTTGCCGTTCGAGGGCAACCGGGGCCAGCTGATCCGCGGGCACATGATGGAGCCGCCGGATCTGTCGATGGTGCCTGAGATGGAACGGGCGGTGGTGAATCGCGCCCTCGCGAAGAAACCGACCGACCGCTGGAACAATTGCCGTGACTTCGTCGGGGCCCTGGCGGCGGTCAACATACCTCCCGGACCAGTGTCCCCCAGTCACCCAGAGTTGCCCCTGATCGTGACGCCCGGTCCGGCGAAACGTCGCCGCTGGAAACTGACGGCCGCTGCGATCGTGTCGCTCGTCGGGTTGGGAGCTGTCGTCGGGCTCATGGCGCAAGGCGACGCCTCGACGCCGACCGGCGGGAAGGTGAGCCTGGGCTCCTTGAAGCCGGTGACCGTTCAGGTCGGTACGAGCGTTCCGTTGGAGGTACGCTTGCGGCGCGAGGGCACGGTGCCAATGGTTCGGCTCGAAGCCGAAGGGCTCCCGGCGCAAGTTCGGGTCGAGCCCATCACCCTCGGTGCGTCCCAGGATGTGGCTGAGCTGATGGTGACCGCCGACGCCGGTGCGTTGCCGACGAGCGAGCCGATCCGCGTGTCTGTCGTCGCCACGGTGGGGCACCCCCGACCTGTCGGTCATGATTCGCCCCCAAAGAGCGACTTCCAACTCACGGTGACCTTCAACAAGGCGCAGCAGCATCGCGTCGTCGATTGGGTCCGCGGCCTGAAAGGGAAGGCCGTACCGGACGGCGCAGTCGTGCGGACGGTCGATCTCTTCGGCATCCCTGTGACGGACGCGGATCTGGCACGCCTTCAGGGTTTGCACCACCTCCGGGAACTGACGCTGACGCCCCGCGGACAGGTCACGAATTGGGGCCTGAGATCCCTCAAAAGCCTGGTGGCTCTGGAAAAGCTGGAACTCCCCGCGGCAGCCGTGACGGACGCAGGACTGGAGCACCTGGCGGGGTTGAAGCAGCTGCGGGAGTTGAACCTCTGGAACTGCGCCGGCGTGGGCGACGAGGGACTGCGACATCTCCGCGGCCTGACCGCCCTGCAGAAACTCTCGCTCGGCTCGACGGCCGTGACGGACGCGGGGTTGGAGCACCTTGCAGGGCTCCGGGACTTGCGAGAGCTTCATCTGGATCAATGTCCCCAGGTGGGGGACAAAGGGCTGGAGCACCTCAAAGATTTACAGGGTCTCGAAAAGCTGGAATTACGCTTGACGGCGGTGACGGCTGCGGGGCTGGAACGGCTCAAGGGTCTAACGCGCCTCCACGAACTCAACCTTGCCGGCTGCAAGAAGATCGGCGACAACGGGCTGCAGCATCTGACGGCCTTGCCTGCCCTGCGAACGTTGGTTCTCTGTTCCACGCTCGTGACGGACAACGGGCTGAAGCACCTTGCGGGCCTGAAAGGGCTGCAGAAACTCCACCTCTCGGGGACCAAGGTAACACCGGAAGGAATCGCCGACCTGTTGCGCGCCTCGCCCGAGTTGAAGGTTTGGCAGTAAGTTTAGAGCGAGCGGACAAAACTCGCACGTAGGGCGAGCGGCGCGGCGTCAGCCCGCCGGTAACCCCCGCGAGCGGCGCGGCGTCAGCCCGCCGCTCGCCTATTGTCCGGTCGTTCTGAGTTTCGCGCACGCGGAGGCCCCAGCCTCGCCGACCGCGGAGGAGAGCCAACATGGCCGACCAACCAGAGAAGGAGCAAGACAAGTTCTCCCTGGTGCTGTTGCTCAGCGAACTCTGGGGGCCGCTCGAACCGGAGGTGTTCGCGGACATCGTGCGCCGCACCTTCAAGAAGCAAATCCCCGTCGGCGACAAGGCCAGGGGCGACGCTACCGAGTTCGTCGTGGGCGAGTTCCCGCAGTTCTTCGTCCAGTTCGACGGCTTTCTATTTGCTATTTTTACCATCCCGCAACCGTATTTTGATGACTCCGAGACGGCCGCGCAGGAGTTGCGCGAGCTGCGGTCGCGCAAGGCTGTCGCCGAGCATCGCGCGCACATCTCCGTCTCACTGTTCATGGCCCCGCCCGACGCCGACCAGGAGACGCAGGAACGTCTCATCGGCCGCATGGTCGCCGGGCTAGGCTGGAGCGAGGCCACGCTGGCGGTTTTCTGTCCCACCAACGGTCAGGTGCGCGTCTGGGAGAAGAGCCTCCGCAAGCTGCTCAAGGAGGAGCACCCGCTGACAGCTTTCAACAAGTATTCGCCGTCCACGAAGACGACGCCGGTGGTCGCGGTCGAGGGGGAGGACACGGAATGGGCGAAGGCGGAGGCGCAGCGGCGCTGGCCGGAGTTCGCCGCCGCCTTTGAGCGCCGCCAACCCGACGGTCCGCCCTTCCTCGTCAAGGCTCCGTGCAAGGACGGTGAACACCTTGAGTTCATGTGGATGAGCGTCCTTACGCTGCAAGACGGCGTGCTCGAGGCCAAACTGGAGAACGAGCCGGTCGAGGTCAAGCGTTTCAAGCGCGGCCAGAAGTTGCGGCTCAAGGCGCACCTTGTCGTCGATTGGATTTTCAAGGATGGCGACCGCCTCGCGGGCAACTTCACCGAGGAAGCGCTGGAACGGCGGCGAGCGCGCCTCGCCACAGAATCGGCCGCGGCCGACCCCGTCGAAGAAGTGGAGGAAGAAGAGCCTTTACATCCTCAACTCCCGGTCCGAAAAAAGGCGGCCGCGGCCTCTCCGCCACGGCGAGGAAGTAACACGGGGCTGATCGTCTCGCTGGTGGCGGCGGGCGTGGTGGTGCTGATTGCCGCGACGGTCGGCTTGCTGGCGGCGCTCGGCGTGTTCAGCGGCGGACGCGGCGAAGGGGGCGGGGATGGGGGCCAGGTCGCCGGCGGGGGCATACGGCCGCCTCCTGACGGCGGCCAGCCGAAGGGGAACGGCGGCGAGGGGCCGCGAGGCGGCGTGTCCTCTGACCACATCACGCGGGAGTTTGTCGGCGATCTCGTTGAGGGCAATTTCGACGCGGCCTACAGCCGTACCACGCCGGCTTTTCGCGGCCGTGTGTCCCCGTTACAACTCCGCGCCATCGCGGGCCAGGGAGGTAATATCGTCCTCGGCAGCGCGTTCGACGGTAAGCCGAAGGTGTTTCGGTTCGCCCAGAAGGAGACGCCCGACGAGGCCATTACCGTCGTCAGCACGAACAATCGAAAAGGGCCGTATGCGTTCACGCTCCGCACCGTTCGCCAGGACAACGGCTGGTGGGTGGATGACTTCAAGGTCGGGGCGCCGCCGGTCTACACGGAGAAGACTTCCAACGCGGCGGAGGCAGTGGCGAACGGGTTCGTCGGGCGGCTCGGGGAGAGGGACTTCGTGGCTGCCTATGCCCAGGCGACGCGCGAGTACCAGCAGAAGCGGCAGTCGCTCGAGGGCTTTCGTGCGACAATGGCGACCTGCAAACTGTTCGACGGCAAGCCGCCGAACCTCACGCGGTCGGGGCGCAAGGAGTTGATGCCGGGCGAGGTCTACCACATCAGTCTGCGCGGTTTGCAAAGCCCCACATCGCTCTCGTTCCGCGTGGTCCAGACGCCGGACGGCTGGCGGGTGGACAATGTCTGGCCCGGGGCGAACAAGCGGCCGGAGCGCGGGCTGAGCACGGCGGGCCACGCCGCGAACCTCTTCACCGGGGCCATCCGCGACGGCGACGTGGAAGCGGCCTACGGCCTGCTGACTGCCGCCGCGCAGGCGAAATACCCGATCGATCGCTTCCGGGCGGAGTTGGTCAAGGCGTTCGGGGACAAGCGGTCCGTGGACCAGTTGCGCGCGCAGGTGGCGGCGACGGAGGGCGTTCACCCGGTCAGCGCCACGGGGCAGAAGGGCCCGACCGTGTTGACCTTCCGGACCCGACGCGAGGCCGACGGTTGGTGGGTGGCGGATCTCGCATTCCCATGACGACAAATAAGTCCAGGGAAGAGGGAAGGTGGAGAACGAGCGGCGGGGTTTAGCCCCGCCGGCCAGACGGCGGGGATAAACCCCGCCGCTCGTTCTCCCTTGTCCATGCCGCTCTTACTAAATCGGAACTGCACGCCAGCCACCGGCCAGCCTGTCAAGGGTTCGCGGTGTCGCGCAGAGTCCGGGCCGCCTCGACCAACCTGCGAAAATCGGCACCGCCCTGGAGTGACGCCAGATCGGGGTCGCGCTGGATCATCTCCAGGCCGTAGCCCTGCTGCAGCGCACCAGCCAGCAAGCGCAGGGCCTCGTGCCGATCGGTGGGGTGCTGGCGCGAAGTCAGCGCGTAGACGCTCGCGGTCCGGTAGAGCACGGCCGGGGCACTGCTGCGGCGCAGCGCTTCGACGGCGTCCTCGTGGGCGGCTGCGCGGCGGCCGAGTCGGGCCAACAGGACACCACGATTCACCCGCGCTGCCACCTGATCCGGATACAGTGCGAGCGTCCGGTCGAGCATCGTGATCGCCTCCTCGGTACGGCCGAACACCTCGGCGAGGACATGCGCCTGATTGTTCAGAGCCGCCAGCGACGATGGGTTAACCTCCAAGGCGCAGGCGAAGTCAGCCAGCGCCCCCTCCGGGTCGTTCGCCAGGCGAGCCAGGCCGTGCGCGTTCCAGCTCTGCTCATCGCCCGGCTCCAGACGCACCCCTTCGGCGAGGTCGCCGTCCTCGCCAGACTGAGGATCGAAGATCGAGGATTGAGGATCGAGGATCGAGGAGCGGCTAACGGCATTTGTCGATCTTCGATCCTCGATCCTCAACCCTCGATCTGGGGGCACCTCCCGCGGGTGGTTCAGGCTCTGCTGGACAATCGCCTCAAGGCGGTCGAGACGGTCGTGGTGGTAGAGAAGCAGCGCTGTCAGGCTCGCCAGCAGGGCCGTCGCCAGCAGTCCGACGGTGCCGAGCGATGCCAGCCGCGGGTGCCGGCTCGTCCACTTGCGCGCCCGTTCGCGCAGGGACGGTTCGCCGGCATGGCGGAGCGGCAAACTCTCCAAATGGGATTGCAGGTCTTCTTGCAACTCGCGGGCGCCCTGGTAGCGCCGCTGCGGCTCCGGCTCCAGGCAGCGACGAACGATCGACTCGATCGCCGGCGTCACAGCCCGGTTCCAGGTGCGCAGCGGCGGCGGCAGCACTTCGCGATCCTGCGCCATGCTCTCGACAACGGCGGTCGGCGGTCCGCTGTGGCTCGGGAACGGATGGCGACCGGTCAACAGCTCGTACAGGATCACCCCAAGCGAGTAGAGGTCGCTGCGGCCGTCGAGGGGATGATGCTCCCCACGCAGGGCACGCAGCTGCTCCGGCGACATGTACGGCAGCGTTCCCCCCAGCAGTGCCGCCGAGGCGCTGGAGCGGCGCTTGGTGTCCTCGGCGAGGTTGAAGTCCAGCAGCATCGGCTGGCCCTCGTCGGTCAGGAGGATATTCGCCGGTTTGAGATCGCGGTGCAGGATGCCGCGCTCGTGCGCGTGCGCCAGTCCGTCCGCCAGCCGCGCCGCCAGCCACAGGATGGCATCGACGTAGCTCAGCCCCGCCAGCTTCTCAAGCAAGATGGTCGAGCCGATCTCGCCCGCCCGGTAGGCGATGTCCGGCGACGACTTCAAGGGTGTCACCTGTTGTGGCACGGTCTCCTGACCGTGCCACCCACTTCGACTGTCGGTCTCCTCTGCGTGTTGGAGACCTGCGGTCGAACCTGTGGCACGGTCAGGAGACCGTGCCACAACGCCGGGAGGAATCGCTGGCGGTGTACTACTTTTGCGCTCGTGAAGGGTGCTGACCAGAACCTTCCCGGAGCTGGGCAGCGAGGCCCGGCCGGCGAACTCCTTGAGGACGTCGGCGAGCGTGGTGCGGCCGAGGTAAGGCATGCACACGGC
This sequence comes from Gemmataceae bacterium, assembly GCA_035637055.1. Classification (GTDB taxonomy): domain Bacteria; phylum Planctomycetota; class Planctomycetia; order Gemmatales; family Gemmataceae; genus DASPXY01. The sequence goes on from DASPXY010000256.1 coordinate 7,489, forward strand.
CTGCAGCGGCGGGTTGTGGTGGATGGAGTAAACAGGGACGACGTTGGTATGCAGCAACTGAGCGAGCGTCGCGGCCTCGCCGGTCATGTCGGCCGAGACCTTGAGGATGACCTGCCGATCGGCCAGCGCTTCCTGCCGGGCGAGGTAGACACGGCCAAAGGCGCCGCGGCCCAGTTCAGCGACCAGGCGAAAGCCGAGGAACTCCGTGCCGACGTCGGGTGCCGCCGCAGCGGCCTCTTGCAGTCGGACAGTTGCCAGGAGTTCGTCCTCGGGCAGATCGAGGGGGAGCGGTGGGCTGGCATGTCCGGGCGATAAACTGTCGTGGGGCGGATCGCGGCGCGCCTCCGGGCGCGCGAGGCAGACCGGGTGATCTGGGAGAGGGTTTGCGGTCCCGCCGAAGTGCGCAGCGTGGGCAGGCTCGGAAAGGCCCTTGCTGGCCAGTTCCTGTGCCATGTCAATCCTCCGGCTAAGAGGCCAGGCGACTGAGCAAGACGTGCAGGGGCGCCCACGGGCGGCAGTGCCGCGCGGTGGCTGACGCCTCGATTCATTCCAAGAGGATACCGTTTGGGCACGCGGGCGCGAGGGACGAAGGCGCGACGGTGTTCCAAGTGTCTGCCGTTCGTCAAGCGTTTGCCCAAAAAGCCTCTGCCTCTTCTCGGAGGTGGCCTCCGTTGCCGAACTGCTGGTCCAGGTCCGACCAGCAGGGCAGATCCCTGTCACGAAGTTGCCGGATTGCGAGTCGCAGTCCGAAAGGGCAACTTCACCGCTGCCAAGGACAACTATAGGTCACACTTTTCCAAGGTGCGGCAAGATAAAGATTTTCTCACAAGTTCGCACAAGAGGGCGAGCGGGGGGCGTAAGCCCCCTGATGCTTCGCTTCGTCTCTGCATCAGGGGGCTTACGCCCCCCGCTCGCCATGTCAGGAAAAACCCGCCAGGCCGCGAGCAATTCCCCTTGGACTGCGATGGCCTTCACGATATAGTCCCGCCCCACACAAACCGGGACAGGCAGCGCCCTGTGGGGGGGCAGCTGTGCCTTGCGGAACAAAGGAGGGGCGGTATGGCTTGCTGCAGAACATGGACGACCGGGCTGCTCGCGCTGCTGGTCGTCGCCTGCGCGTCGGCGCAGGCGGGGGCGCAGACCGAGGTTCGCGAGTTCAGCGTCCAGGTGGACGGCAAACCGGCGGGCCAGTACACCATGACGATCACCAAACACGACGACGGCTCAGAGAGCATGTCCGGCCAGGCCACCGTGCGCGTCAAGCACGTCCTGGGGACTTACACCTTCACCTATCAGGGAGTCGAGCGCTGGAAGGGCGGCCGTCTGGTCGAACTCAAGAGCAGTAGTAACGACAACGGCAAGCGTTTCACCGTCAGCGCCGCGGCGGAGGGCAACGTGCTGCGCGTGAACGTCAATGGCGCGGTGCGTCAGCTCAGCGGCGACTCGTGGACGACGACCTACTGGCGCCTGGCCGATGCACGCTTCCACAACCAGAGCGTCCCTCTGCTCGACGCCGACACCGGCAAGGAGATGAGCGGGCGTTTGCAATATGTCGGCGTCGAGGAAGTGAACCTGGGCAGCCAGGCGCAGAAGTGCTACCACTTCCGCGTCAGCGGCCCCGCGGCGGCCGACCTGTGGTTCGACGGGTCGCAGCGCCTGGTGCGCGAGGACATGACGGTCGATGGCCACCGCTCGGTCTTCCACCTGACGGGGCTGAAGCGTTAGGTGCTTGCTCCCCCTCTCCGTTTCGGGGAGGGGGTTGGGGGAGGGGTCAAGCGAGGGAATGTTGCTCGGCTTCACCCCTCCCCCCAACCCCCTCCCCGAAACGGAGAGGGGGAGCCAAGCGGTATGAAGCGCTCTTGCCAAAAGCTGCGAAAAGTGGTTCTGTAAGCGGGCGGCGTGCCGTGCCGCGCGCGACTCACAGGAGTTTCTTAGCCAGGAAGGTGAACCATGCCGGATCGTGAGACGATTCGTCAGACCCTCATCGAACTGCTCGAGGCTGACACTGGAGAGAAATACGCGAACCTGGACGACGGCAAAAACTTGCGCGACGAACTGGGCCTCGATTCGGTCGATGTGGTCAGTATCGTGTCGCAGATCGAGCGCCGCTTCCGCATCCGGCTGACGCACCAGGAACTGGAGAAGCTGGCGACCATCGGCGACGTGCTCAACCTGCTCCAGACGAAACTCGCCAACCCGCCGGACTCGGCCGCGGCCTGACCCGAGGGCGGTGAGCCGTGCGGTACTCCGCTGGGCGAACCGCCCGAAACTTCACAAAGGGCGGTGAGCCGTGCGGTACTCCGCTGGGCGAGCCGCCCGAAACGCCCTGGTCAGTCGCGGCAAGCGGGGCAAGACGGCGAAGACACAACTCCCAGCCCACGGGCGATCCCCCGTGGGCTGTGTGCCCCACCACCCGCGATGCACCCCCTCCATCTTCCGTTCTTCGACGAACTCGACCGCGCCAGGACCATCCTGCTCGCCGGCGCCGGCGGCGGCTACGATGTCTTCAGCGGCCTGCCGCTCTACTTCGGCCTGCGCCGCGCCGGCAAGACTGTCCACCTCGCGAATCTCTCCTTTACCCATCTTGAACACGCTTCGGGCCGGCGCCTGGCCCCCGCGCTTCTGGAGGTGACCGCCGACTCGGAGGGGAGCAAGTATTACTTTCCCGAGGGCTATCTTTCGCAGTGGTTCCGCGCGCAGGGCGAGGAGGTTCCGATCTACTGCTTCGACCGCACCGGTGTGGGGCCGATCCGCCGCGGTTACGAAGTGTTACTGGAGCAGTTAGGCCCCGACACGATCATCCTGGTCGATGGCGGCACCGACAGCCTGATGCGCGGCGACGAGGTGGACCTCGGCACCCCACACGAGGACATTGCCAGCATCGCCGCCGTCGATGACTTGCCGGTCCCGCGCAAGCTGCTGGTCTGCACCGCGTTCGGCGTCGATCACTTCCACGGCGTTTGCCATGCGTACTTTCTCGAAGCCGTCGCCGAACTGACCCGTGCCGGCGCTCACCTGGGCACCTTTTCGCTGATGAAGGAGATGCCTGAAGTCCAGAAAGCGCGCGCGGCAACCCTGGCGGTCTTTCGCGCGATGCCCGATCATGTCAGCATCGTCGCGAGTTCGGTCCTCAACGCCATCGAGGGCTGGTACGGCGACGTCCACGCCACGAGCCGGACGGCGGGCAGTGCCCTGTACATCAACCCGCTGATGGGGCTCTACTGGTGCTTTCAGCTGCGAGCGGTGGCTCAGCGCATCCTCTACCTCGACGCGGTCAAGAAAAGCGAGACGTTCATCGACGTGGACGACGCGATCGAGAACTATCGCATGACCTGCAAGCACATCCGTCCCTGGATCGACTTGCCGATGTGAGGCCCTCGCCACGCGCAAGGGAGAGCGGCAGGCCCAGGTAGCAGTTGATAGTGGTGGACCGTCCCGGCCAGCTGCGATATGCTGGACGGAACAGAAACCGGCAAGCCCCGCTCTCCCGCTCAGCGGCTGACCGTGGTTGGTTTGCGCTCGATACTCTCCCGACACTGGATGTACTATCTCCCGAACTCCTGCCCTGGCCGAAGAGGACGCTTGATGCTGGACTGGCTCCAACAAGACTTATTTAACGGGCAGGAACTCTCGTTCGAGCTGCTGCGGAAGTGGTCCGTGCGCCTCCTCGCCGCGTTTGTGCTGGGCTGTATCGTCGCGGCGGTGCATTACCTCACCGCGCACAGGGAAGGCCGGCGCACCGATCGCCCGCTCCTGGCGACGCTGGTGCTGCTGGCGCTGCTGATCGCCCTGCTGACCATCGTGATCGGCGACAGCCAGGCGCGTGCCTTCACCCTCGTGGGCTCGCTGGCCATCGTCCGCTTCCGGACGGTGGTGGAGGACACGCGCGATACGGCCTTCGTCATCTTCGCGGTGGGAGGGGGCATGGCGGCGGGCACCGGTTACCCGCATGTGGCGCTCCTTTGTTCGCCGCTGGTCTTGCTGGGGGCCTGGCTATTCCGGCCCCGCCGCAAGCGCCCTGCCCCGGTCGAAGGTATTCTCGTGCTGCGTCTCGCAGCCGGCAGACCTCCCGACGAACGCATCCAGGCCCTGCTGAACCAGCACCTGCGCGGGTATCGTTTGACCGGCGCAGGGACGGCGCGCGGCGGCAGTGCTCTCGATGCCACCTACACCGTCCAGCTTCCCGCCCCCGAGCAGGTTTTCACCCTCATCACCGAATTGACCCGCCTCGAAGGCGTGCAGAGCGTCGAGTTGAAAGAAGACTAAATCCTTTACCTTCAAGCGTCGTTTCTTCAGGGTTCGTGAACCTGGAGTCCCTCCATGAGTCGATCCGTCCCGCGGCGATGGCTGCCCTTCCTGCCCGTGTGCCTGTGCGGCCTCACCTTCTTGATGCCCGCTCCCGTCAGCGGCCAGAAACCCGCCCAGAAGAGCGAGGCGTTCTTCAAGAGCGGCAAGGTCGTGCAGGTGTCGATCGAGTTGGGGCCGAAGGAACTGGACGCGCTGCGGCGTGAGCCGCGCAAGTACGTCAAGGCGACACTCAAGGAAGGCGACAAGGTCTACACGGACATTGGCATCCACCTGAAGGGGGCCGCCGGCAGTTTTCGCGGCATCGACGACAAGCCGGGGCTGACCCTGAACATGGACAAGTTCACGAAAGGCCAGCTCTTTCACGGCCTGGACAAGTTCCACCTGGCGAACTCGGTGCAGGATCCGAGCTACCTCGCGGAGTTGATCTGCGGCGAGCTGTTTCGCGCGGCCGGCGTGCCCGCGTCGCGCGTCACGCATGCGGTCGTCACGATCAACGGCCGGCGGCGCGGCCTGTACTACCTCAAGGAAGGGTACGACAAGTTTTTCCGCAAGCGCTACTTCGGCAGCGGCCACGGCAACTTCTACGACGGCGGCTTTCTCCGCGATCTGGATCAGCCGTTGCAGTTGCTATCGAGCAAGGGCGACGTCAAGAATCACGCCGACCTCAAGGCGCTCGTCGCTGCCGCCCGCGAGCGCGATCCGCTGGTGCGCTTTCAGAAGATGGAAAAACTCCTCGAAATGGACAAGTTCATCAGCTACCTGGTGCTGGAGGTTATCACCTGGGACTGGGACGGCTATCCGATGAATCGCAACAACTACCGCATCTACCACGACCCGGAGCGCGACAAGATCACCTTTATTCCCTCCGGTATGGATCAAATGTTCGGCAATCCGAACGGGCCGGCGATCCTGGGCTTCCAGGGCTTCATCGCCCGGGCGGTGATGGAGACCAAGCCGGGCCGCGAGCGTTACCTGGCGCGCATGGCGGAGATCATGGAGAAGGTCTTCCACCCCGACGCCATCAGCAAGCGTCTCGACGAATTGCAGGCGCGGGTGCAGCCGGTGCTGGCGTCCGTCGATCCCGGCGCCGGCCGTGGTTATCCGGATCAGGTCAATCGGCTGCGCCAGGCGATCCGCCAGCGGGGCCGGAGCATTGAGGATCAGCTGAAACGGATGAAGAAATAGCGGCTCTGCTCGTCGAGCCTCGCCTATTCTCTTCTGAAAAAAACCATGTCGCCGGCCGGATCCGGGGCACTATCAGAGGAAGCCCCTCCGGACCCCGGCGAGCGGGGGGCGTAAGCCCCCTGATGCTACGCAGCCATCAGGGGGCTTACGCCCCCCGCTCGCCAACATCCGCAGGGGCACCCCAGGAGAGGGAGCATCGAAGTCGTGCGAGGTTACGGCATGGCCGGCAGTCCATTGCAACACGTCCTGCATTACGTCCGTCACGTGGCGGAGGTGGAAACCACCGATGAGCTGGCGGATGGCGAACTCCTGACGCGCTTCGTGAGCGGGCGCGAGGAGGCGGCGTTCGCGGCGATGGTGCGCCGTCACGGCGCGATGGTGCTTGGCGTGTGCCGGCGTATGCTCGGTGACAACCAGGCCGAGGACGCCGTGCAGGCGACCTTTCTCGTGCTGGCGCGCAGGGCGGCCGCGATCCGCAAACGGCAATCACTGCGCTGCTGGCTGTACGGAGTCGCCTGTCGAGTCGCCCGCAAATTCCGGCGTGCGGCCGCGCGGCGCCCGCGCCA
>DASPXY010000257.1:0-5832 GCA_035637055.1 Gemmataceae bacterium
GGACTTCGACCTGAAACGGCTCCCGGATGACGGCCTGACGCGCACGCATGGTTTTCCCCTTCGACGGTGAACAGTAAACAGTCATACAGAGAAGACAGTATGATTCTTCGCGTTTCTGTTCACTGTTCACTGTTCACTGCAATGGAGGCGATTTGATGACCACCGACCACCCGACCGCCAGGGGCCTCAAGATTCCGCCGCTGTACTGGCTTCTGCTGGCGGCGCCGGTGGCTCTCATCCTTCGCCTGGGCGGCTGGCAGGGAGTATGGCTGTTCGCCTTCTCCGGGCTGGCGATCGTGCCGCTGGCTGGGCTGATGGGGCGGGCAACGGAGGAGCTGGCGGACTCGCTGGGGCCAGGCATTGGCGGCCTGCTCAACGCGACCTTCGGCAACGCCGCCGAACTCATCATTGCCCTGTTCGCGCTGCTCAAGGGGCCGCAGATGTACGACCTGGTCAAGGCGTCGCTGACCGGCTCGATCATCGGCAACGTGCTGCTCGTGCTGGGGCTGTCGATCCTCGCCGGCGGCCTGTACCACAAGAAGCAGGTCTTCAATCGCACCGCCGCCGGCATGGGCGCGACGCTGCTGGCACTGGCCTGCATCGGGCTGCTGATGCCGACCCTGTATTATCATGTGTTCCACGCCGCGCCACGACTGACCGCTGAGGAACGGCGGAACCTCGAATCGCTCAGCGAGGAGATCGCCGTCATTCTGGCGGTGCTGTACCTGCTTAGCCTGGTCTTTTCGCTCAAGACGCATCAGCACCTGTTCGCCGAGCCAGAGGAGCCGGTGCCGGCGGCCGGTGCGAAGGACAGGCCAGGCTGGAGCCGCCGCACTGCCCTTCTCGTCTTGCTGGGGGCAACCGCGGGGGTGGCTGTGATGAGTGAATTCCTGGTCGGCTCGATCGAGGCGGCGGGCCACGCGCTCGGCCTGCACGAGGTGTTTCTCGGCGTGATCGTCGTGGCCATCGTGGGCAACGCTGCGGAGCACTCGACGGCGGTAATGGTCGCGATGAAGAACAAGATGGATCTCGCCGTCACGATCGCTGTCGGCAGCAGTCTGCAGATCGCGCTGTTCGTGACGCCGGTGCTGGTCTTTGCCAGTCTGCTGACAGGCCACCCGCTGGACCTGCACTTCTCGCTCATGGAGATTGTGGCGGTGATCGTCGCCATTGGAGTGCTGACGCTGGTCTGTCAGGACGGCGAGACGCACTGGATGGAAGGAGCGATGCTGCTGGGGGTGTATGTGATTCTCGGGCTGGCGTTCTACCACCTACCGAAAGCGGCGTTCACACGCTGACCCAGGTCCGGAACGGCAGCGATGGGACAGTTCCAGCGCTGGGCTTGTGTGAGTTGCTGGGCTCTGAAACAATGGAAGTAGGGAGGGAAATGCGATTGGATTGCATTGCATTGCACCCACACCTTCCCTGCCCTGCGCCCTTCGTCCAGGGTGCGCGCTCCGCGACCTGACGAACCTGTGAGAGCGAGGGACAAACCCGTGGGATACTAACCCGAAGCGTAAGCGAGGGACCAAGCTAACTCCTTACCTCGCTTACGCTTCGGGTTAGTATCTCAGCGCCCCCCTGGCGGTTTGGCCGCTGGCTCAGAGCGACCCGGCCTCGCCACCGTCCCGTCACTCCGTACTTGTGAGGAGGGTGTCACGCGCGCTCAAAGGCGACAACCACGCACGTCACGTTGTCCTTCGAGCCGCGCTGTAAAGCCAGTTCGACGAGGTAATTGGCCCACGCCTGCGGATTGGGATACTCCTCCGGGCCGCGGCGGAGATCCTCGTCGGTGACGTGGTTGGTCAGGCCGTCGCTGGCGAGGAGCAAGCGGTCGCCCGCCTGCGGCGCGAACGGTCGAATGTCCGCGCCCTCGAACATGCCGGCGCAGCCGAGGAACTTGTGCAGGACGTGCTGATACGGACTGGTGCGCGCCTCCTCCGGCGTCAGCGCTCCGCTCTGCACCAGGGCCTGGGCGACGGAGTGATCGACGGTCAACTGCTCGACGCGGCCCTCGCGAATCAGGTAAGCACGGCTGTCGCCCAGACCGGCGACGTAGACCTGATCGGCCCGCTGCAGGGCGACGACGGCCGTGGTCCCCATGCGCCGGCCGAGCGGCTGATCCCTGCCGGCATCAACGATGGCTTCGTTGGCCTCAGCCAGGGCGCGCCGCACGGCTTCGCCGGCCTCGTCGTTGGCGGCCAGGCGATCCTGCACCACGCGCGGGATGATGTCGGCAGCTATACCGCTGGCCTGCTCGCCCCTCTCCTGGCCGCCCATGCCGTCGGCCACGAGGAAAAGGTGGTTGACCAGATCCACGACAAAGCGGTCCTCGTTGTTCGGCCTGACTCCCTGGGCACTGTGACTGCCGACATGAATCACGAAGTCCGCCATGTCGATGCTCCGGTTCTGGGGAAGGATCGGGGCCGTCAGCGGGGTCGGCCCGATCGTTCTTGCATATTCCACATTTTACCGCCATGTGCAAGCGGGAATCGCGAATCGTGCAGATAATGCGGAGGCAAACGAGCTTTTGTTCGTAGTCCCGCCTTTAGGCGGCTGGACGTCTGGCCGCCTAAAGGCGGAACTACGAACAAAAGCTCGTTTGTCCCTGCAATCAGCGGCGAAATGTAGGCAATCTCTTCTGACCTCCTGTTCACGGCACCCGCAACCGCTCCACGGCCCGCCGGGCATCCGCTGCCAAACCCGACGGCAGCGCCTCGCCGGCCAACCGTTCTAATACGCGCCGGGCCTCCGGCGTACTGGCCCATTCCAGGATCCGAATCACCCGAAGCAGACGCGCCTGCTCCGGCGGCAAGGCACCCTCCGGCGGACGCAGTTTCGCCAGCAGCGCCCGCAGCCGCCGCAGCCCCTCGTCGGAACCAGGCTCCTTGACCGCGACTTGCAGGAACGGCTCCGCCCGCTCACCCAGGTTCTCCAGTTCGCGCGTCGCGGCCTCGCGCGCCTTGAAGGAGTTATCGCTCAGGTCGGCGATCAACTTCAGGATCCATTTCTTCTCCGGAATATCCCTTTTCCGTAGTTGTCCATCGAGGAACGCCACGCTGTCCTTGCGGCCCGCCACGAGCGCGCGCACCGCGGCCCCCGCCGTGACTGGGTCGGCAGCGGCGAGATCCTGCCATAGCTGTGCGAGCGTTTGCCGCGACAGCGGCGCCTTGAGCGGCGTCTTGCCGAAGACGGCGGCGCTGGTGCGGTCGAGGTCTTCGACGCTTCGTCCCAGGTAGAAGTGATCGAACAGGCCGCTGCCGCCGTCCATCGGCGTCAGTGCCATGCCGGTGATGGTGACGGCGCCGAAGTCCTTGAACAGATCGCGCGTGACGACGACCCAATCCGACGGGACCATTTCCGTGACGATGATACGCGCGCCCCAGTTCGCCGTCTGCGGGCTGGCCTTGCCAGCGACGTAGCGATGGTTCCACGAGCTGGAGGCGTGCAGCTGGATCATGATGCCGGTGCCGCCCTCGCGCTTCCAGGCGAAGCGCAGGTAGCGATACTGCCCCAGACCGGGCTTCTCGGCGATCTGGTAGTTCCAGCCGCCGAGCCGCGACGAGAAGCGCTGGAACGGGAACACGCGCACGCTGCACACGCCGCTGTAGAAGTCGCGGAAGTCGCGAAAGACGCGGCTGCCGTCAAAACCGCCGTCATTATTGCACTGAGCGATCAGGCCCGCAGTGTCGTCTTCGAGGATTTCGACCACGGCGGCCTGGGCCAGCGCGCGCCCCGGCAAGAGCAACACCAACAGGACGCTTACTCTTGTCAGGTGCCGCATGAGGATCCCCTTTTCTTGAACGCGGTGGTCGTGAAGCCTTCGGTGAGGTGATTGTATAATGAGTGAGGCTAAGTGCTGAAGGCAGGCCAGTGCAGCTGCGCGCAGGATCTTTGGAGGGGCCAAGCCGTGGAACTATCGGAACACTGCTGGCACACCTTTGCTGTGGCGGAGAGCTACCCGGAGATTTATTTCCAGCGGTGCTGCTGCTGCGGCGCAGAGCGCTCAACGTATCGCAGGTTGATCGGCCCCAGCGGACAAGTCCTGGAAGTTGTCGGGGACGAGCCCGCGCATGACGGCCCGCTGCCGCAGGGAAGCGTCGCCTGCCAGAGCACGCGAAGGCCGGTTGAGGAAGCCACGGCTGACGCCCCTGAATCAGCCGGTTCGCCGTAGGTTTCACCCACGGTCGGGTGGTTGGTATCCGATTTATCGGTTCGCGTAAGTTGGTGGGGATGCTAACGCGAACCGATAAATTCGACCACCTTCCTCCCGACCGTGTATCAGGCCGATCCCCGAAAACAGTCTCACGATCAAGCCATCAGGGCGTCGCGGCCCGCTTGATCAACCGCCGCAGCGCTGCTCGCGCCTCGCGCGTCAGCGGTGCCTCCAGCGCGCCTTGTGCCAGCCGCTCCAGAATGCGCCGCGCCGTCGGCGTGCCGAGACGTTCCAGGATCTCCAGCGCTCGCAATTGTCGCAATGCCTCACCGCTCGGGATGGGTGGCGGCTTGATGCTCCGCTCTTCCAGCTTCGCGAGGATCCCCTCGGCGCGGCGGCGCACTTCCAGCGAGGGTTGACCGGCCAGCAGTTCGCGCAACGCGAACTCGGCTACCTCACCGTGGCGAAGGAGTTCGCGCGTCGCCTTCTCCCGGACCGCGAACTCCTTGCTATCGAGGTCGACGAGCAGGCGGCGGATCGTGTCCTTCGCGACGCCGACGGCGGGCCGCAATTGCTTCGCTAACCAGGCCGTCGTCTGCTCGGGATCCTTGCTCAGTTGCTGGATCGCCTGGTACGCCTTGGGCGCATCATCCCGCGCCAGATCGGCCCAGCGCTCGGCCAACTCCTTCGCGGACAACCGCACTTTCTCCTCCGGGCGCACCCCCTTCAAATCCCAGAGGAGTGTGGTCGTATCGCTGCTGCCCGAGGCCAGCAATCGGCCGCCGGGGGAGAACCTCAGGCACGTGACGTGGCCTTCATGTCCGTGGAGGCGGTGAAGCTCGCGCCCGGTGCTCGGATCGATCAGGCAGATCGCACTCTCCAATGCGACGGCCGCTAATCGGTCGTCGTCGATGACCGTCATCGGGGCGTACTGCACGCCGAAAGCGTACTCGACCCGGGCGCGTTCCTTGCCAGTGGCCACTTCCCAGAGGTAAAAAGTACTCTTACCGCCAGGCTGCGGCGTGTGCGGCCCCGAGATCAGGCTGCGGCCGTCGCGCGCAAAGGCGATCCCGTTCCAGGCGTCGAGGGGAGGCATCGGCAGACGACGCAGTTCCAGACCACGAACCAGATCCCAGACCAGGAGGCTCCGTTGTCCCGGCTCTGCGGACACCGTTCCGGTTCCCGCGACGCGGAGCCCGTCCGGCGACAGGGCGAGATGCTGGACGTACTCGGCGTTGACCTGGAATGAGCGCGTCAATTTCCCGGCCCGCATATCCCACAGGCCGATCTTGCTCCAGTAGCGAGCAATCACCGGCGGCGGCCGGCGACCAGGGGGCGGTGGTTGGCCGCCGGGGGGTGGCGGCGGGTTCTGCTGAGGTATCGGCTTCTGATCGCCAGGGAAGACCACCAGCAACGTATGGCCGTCTGGAGAGCCGGGGTAGAACGTGTAGGGGGTGGGATCGAGACTTGAACCGCGCGTGTAGAGCCGCTCGCCACTGTTCAGATCCCAGCCGGAAGTATCGTTCGGCAGTCGCATGAACAGCGTGTTGCCGTCACCTGCGATGGCCAGGGTGCCGCCATTGGTCCCGAGATAGCGGTTGTTCGCGAAGCGACGCAGCGGCTTCCCCGTGGCGACGTCCCACCAACACACCGGGTCGCCCGGCCCCACCGTGACC
>DASPXY010000258.1:0-14811 GCA_035637055.1 Gemmataceae bacterium
TGAATGGTAAAGAGGGTGCGAATTCTCCGGTAAAGCGGCCGCAGTTCCGGCGTGGGATGGCGGCTGTAAAGTTCGCGCAAATAGACCGGGATGAGGCCGGTCTGCCAGTCGTTGTTGTGCAGGACGTCGGGCCACCAGTCGAGCAGGCGCAGCGCTTCGAGGACGGCCTGCTGGAAGAAGACGAAGCGTTCGCAGTTGTCAGGGTAATCACGGCGGGCGCCGTCGGGGGCGGTGAACTGGTAGATGCTGCTGCCGGCAGCGGGGTCGTCGCGCTCGTAGTAGTGAGGTTGCTCGACGAGGTAAACCGGGACGGTGGAGTCGGGGAGGGTGGAGCGCCAGAGGGAGCCGGAGGCGAGGCGATTGCCAAAGGGGACGCCGAAGGTCAGGCCCGTCGGCTCCAGGGGTCGTTTGCCGGTGCGGACACCGCGGTACAGGGGGAGGATGACGGCGCAATCGTGACCGCGCTGAGCGAGGGCTCGGGGCAGGGCGGCCACGACGTCGGCCAGACCGCCGGTCTTGGCGAAGCCCGCTACTTCAGAGGCGGCGTAGAGACAGCGCATCCGCACTTACTTCGGTTCGGCCACGGCAACAACGCCGTGGCGGTTCGTCGCTCTCCCCGTCGCCTGGTTCCCCTTGAGGTTATTGATACGGGTCGGCGGCGCGCACGGCAACGGCTGCCGTTCACTGCGGTGGTGGCGGCACGAATTCGACGATCATCAGCCATTCGCATTGACCAATGTCCTGTTTTCCGGCCGGGCGCCGATTGCTGGGGCCAGCAGCGGCGTCCCGCAGGTACTTCCCGGCGCACTTGTGCCGCGGTGTGGGGAACGGCTAGAACTGATTCCATCGGCGTCCTCTACGCATCAAGGCCGATGACCTTGAGGGCATCAGACTCCTGAAACCACTTCACGGCCTGCTCCCTCCGGAACTCTGCGGACGGCGTTTCGCCGAAAGGGATAATCGTCGGATGCTGAGCAATGGCTGCAGCGATACTACCACATTCCTGACGATCCAGAGATCCTTTGACTGGGACACCTGCCACTGAGCACCACGTTTCAAGGTGGTGCCGAATCACCTCAAGTTTGTCACCTGAGGGCCGAAGCAGGGTAATGTAGGGATTGTCCACTGAGGCTACTCCACATGGGGTTAGCGGATTATTCTGCCTACCGCAGCGCCTTGATCGGGTGCCTGCACTGGATGCAGCAGCGATGCTCGGCGACCTGCTTGTTCTCTGTCACCTGACGCGGCACGCCTTTCGTCGTGGCAGGAACTACCTTAACTTGCTTGAACCATGTCGAGCCGGCGTTGTGCAGGAGGATCGCGACGAGGATGAACGCTCCGACAGCAGCGACAATCCCTGCACCGAGGATGGACTTGTTCCACTGCGTGAAGCTGGACTCGTCCCAGTCCGTAAAGCCGCGGGACAGGTAGGCGCACACTGTAACACCCACGAGCAACGGCACAATGAGGGCAGCGTACCCCCAGTTATCCCCGACTTCGACAGTGCGCTCGAGGGTGTCGAGAACGTAGTCGTATTCAGTCTGAGTGACGTCCTTGAACTCAGGCACCATGACCGTGCAGGCCGCACACAGGAGCTTACCGTAACACGGGCATGACTGGTCGGCGCACTGGAACTGCGGCTCGCGCTCCGTGACGCGAACTCGGCACTTGAAACAGAAGTAGATGAAGCACTTCGGGCAGCGGTACGCCTCTGGGTCCATACCCCAGCCACAGGCTGGACACTTCGCCGCGTCACCGACTCGGCGGTAAGGCCGGTTTTGGCGGTCGTCACCCACTGATTCCTCCACTCGTCTCAGCATTCCTTCTCTCGATGCGAGCGGCAAAAGCCCGCCGCTTGACCGCTGCGGCATCCTGCCTCCTCAGCTCTCAGATCCCCTTGCCCACCCCTCCGACATTACCTACCCAACTCCTTCCTGTCAAACGAATTCCGGTAAGACTGCGCCCGCGACCGGGGACTCTGTCTCGGAACCCCGATTTTTGGGTGACGTGGGGGTAGACAGTTGAAGGGTGAACAGCTGCAATCGTGTTGAGCAACCAACTCGACACGCCGCAGGAGTTCACCCTTGCCCATCGTAGCCCCTCAGTCACTGATTGCCAGTGCCTTTTTCGTCCTCCACGGCCAGTATGGCGACGTCACACGCTACGCGCAACAACGCCGCGTCTCACGCCAGTGGATCTATTGCGAAGCCCAGACCCTACAACACGCCTTGGCAAACGCCCAGCAGCAGAGCGAACACCTGCGGCAGCAACTGCGGCAGGCCCACCAGCAGGTGGCTGCGTTGCAAGCGCAACTGGCCCAGGCGGTGGTCCTCGATGCTCACAAACAGGAGCAACTCGCCTGTGTCGGTCAGGCCCGCGGTGTCACCTTGCGTGATTGCCACGAACTTCTGGAGGTCTTGATTCCCGGCCAAACCTTGAGCGTGGCGGAGTTGGGCCGACGCACGCAAGCCGCCGGCAAAAAGGCGGGGGCATTGCTGGCCGTGCTCGACGAGGTGGCGCGGCAGAACGTCCGTGAAGCGGCGGCGGATGAAATCTATGTCAAGGATCCCGTGTTGATGGTCGTCGAACCGGAGAGCCTGTGCTGGCTGAGCGGCCGACGGTCGGACGACGTCAGCGGCGAAGCGTGGGCCAAGGAATTCGCGCCGTTGCCGAACCTCGAACCACTGATGCGTGACGGCGGATCCGGTCTGGAAAAAGGCGTAGCCGTGGTCAATGCGCCAAGGCAACAGCAGGGACAACGTTTGCTGACCGATCAAGGGGATCATTTTCACGCGTTGCGTCACGGCGGCATCGGCTTGAACAAGGCCCGACGCCAAGCGCAGCAGGCGTTGGCCAAGGCGGAAGCCGCGCAGAAGCAACGGGACGAACGCGCGCGGCAAGGACAGTCACAAGCGGGAATCGCGACGCGTGTCAGCTGCGCGTGGCAGAAGGCGGCACAGGCGATGGATACGTGGCAAGAACGCGAACAGCTTTGGCAAAAGGCCAAGCAGGCGTTGCAACTGTTCACGCCTGACGGCGCGTTGAACACACGCGCGCAAGCGGCGGCCGTACTGGCGGAGGTGTTGCCGCAGTTACCCGACAGCGATTTCGCCAAGGCCAAACGCCAACTGCAACAGCCCGAGATGCTCGCCTACGTGGATCGCGTCGAGGAGAAACTGGCGGCGTTGCCGTTCGCCGAAGAAGTCAAGCAAGCGGCGATCCGTCAGGAAGGCCTGCGGCGTCGGCCGGAAGCGTTGCAAGGGGAGAGCACGAAGGCGGCTGCGTTGCGTGGCGTGCTGTTGGTGTGCGCGGTGGTGCTGCGCAAAGTCGGCGACGAGGGTTTGCTAGCGGCGGCGGTGAAGGACCTATTCCGTCGGGCGTATCGGGCGAGCAGTCTGGTGGAATGCATCAACAGCGTACTGCGCATGCATCAGGCCGGCCACCGTCGCATGACGCAAGGGCTGTTGGATCTGAAACGTCTGTACTGGAACTGCCACCGTTTCGGCGCCGGCCGCCGGCACAAAACAACGCCGTACGAGCGGCTGGGAGTACCCTGGCCACCCGGCCTGCATTGGTGGGATGTGCTCAAACTAACACCTGAACAACTACGGGACAAACTGTCAACCACGACAATGGCGGCTTGAGACAGAGTCGCGACCGGGCCGTCTCGAAAGTTGTGGGAACCTTTGTCCACAAATGGGGGAAACCGAGGCGTCGCTCGGAAATCCACCTGTCAGGCAGGCCCTTATGAGAAAAGGAGATGTTAAGGATTTTCAAACTCAGTAAACCCTGCCCCGCCCCTTTTATCGCACGGTCGCTCGGCCCCTGAGCGTGAGGGCCGGAGGAGGCGTTGGCGAGAGTGGGCAATGAAGGTATGGCAGCGGTTGAGGGGAAAGAGCACGCACAGCCGAGGCAGGCCCAAAGTCAAGTTCGGCCCGGAAGGCCTGAAGCTCCTACCGGAGATCGAGCAACTGGCCGAGGTGGAACGTCTCCGCGCTGTCCTGCGGGCAATTGAACCATCGACCACACCGGACGAGTTGCGGCGGGTGTGGATCCCCTGAGCATCGCGCTCAAGGGCGCTCCGCAGGGGTAGCGGAAGTGCGGGCGACGGGCGTCAGCAAGAGCCGCTGTGCCAGAGGGGGAAGCACGGCACAGCGGGGATCATCTCAGGGCAGGGGAGGGAGGCGGACAGTTGGCGAACCTCGGCGCCGACTTTTCGGTGCTGCTAACGCGGCTTGGCACAAGGCTTTGTGGCTTCGTGCCGTCCCCGCCCAACTGTCCGCGCCCGTTCACTGCTTTGTCTACTACCCTTGCGATGATCCCGCAGAGCAGGGGCTGTTTTTGCCATAAGTCATTGGCCTGTAAGGGCTGCGCCACTGTGCCAGCCATTTGACGCAGCGGGCCCCTGACGCAGTGGCAATTGCGGCGAACCGCCTTCCTCTTCTCCTTGCCTTCAGCGAACGCTGCTCCGTACAACAATCGGTGCTGGCCTCGGCACCGGATAGGAGCGCGGGGTCTCGCCCGCAAACTAAGCGGGTGAGACGCCCGCGCTCCTGGCACTGCCTCCAACCCGATTCACCACCTTTGCGCCTCCGTCTCTCGCTCTTGATGTTTCTGCTCTACGCCGTCGCCGGCGCCTGGATACCGGTCTTCACCCTGCGCTTGACAGAACTCGCCTTCTCCCACATCGAGATCGGCTGGGTCTGCGCCAGCTCGGCGCTCGCGTCGCTCGTCGGACCGTTCGTCGCCGGTCAAGTTGCCGATCGCTGGTTTCCCGCCCAGCGCTGCGTCGCCTGTTGCGCCTTCGTCGGCGGCAGCCTGCTCTGGCTCCTTGCCGAACTCACTGTCCCCGCGACGGTCTTCTGGACCGCCCTGGCCTTCTGGCTGGTCATGGTGCCCGCCACAACTCTGACAATTTCCATCTGCTTCGCCCATTTAGACGACCCGGAGCGCTCCTACGGCCCGGTGCGCATGTGGGGGACGGTCGGCTGGGTGGTGCCCGGCCTGCTGCTGGGCGTCTGGTTCGCCGAGCCGCCCGCAGTTGCCTCCTTCCTCGCGTGGCTGCGGCCCCACGCACCACGCAGCGAATGGGCCGACGCCCTGCGCCTGGGCGGCCTGATCGCCTTTGTCCTGTCCGCCTACGCCCTGACGCTGCCGCACACACCGCCGACGCGCCGCCGCAAAGGAACGGCCACCTCCTGGCTGGCGCCCCTCGCTGCGCTGCGGTTGTTGCGCAAGCGAAGCGTCGCCGTCTACTGTGCCTGCGCCCTCGCCGGCTGCGTGGCGATTCCCTTCAGCAGTCAGCTTACCTCGCTGCTCTTGCAGCATCTCGGCGTATCACGGGCTTTGATCATGCCCATGCTTACCATTGCCCAGAGCATGGAGATCGTCACCCTCGCCACCCTGCCGCTGATCCTGCTGCGCTGCGGCGTGCGCGGGACGATGCTCCTGGGCCTGTTCGCCTGGGCCCTCGCCCTGACGGTGCTGGCCATCGGCGAGCCAGCCGAGGTGGTGATCGCCTCGCTCGGCCTCAACGGCGTCTTCATCTGCTGCTTCCTGGTCGCCGGCCAGGTCTTCGTCAACAATCGCGCCCGCGGCGATATCCGCGCCAGCAGTCAGGCCCTGCTAACCTTCGTCAACGGCGCCGGCCTCCTGATCGGCAACGTCCTGGTCGGCTGCGTGCGCGAGCAGGCGGGCGGGGCCTTCGGCCCAACCTTTGCGACAGCGGCGGGCTTCGCTGCCTTCGCCCTCCTTCTCTTCACTTTCGGCTTCACCGACCCCGCCGAGGTCGCGCCATCCCCGCAACGCCCCCCCGGTCCTCTTGTTCCTGCCAGGAAAATGACTTAGAATCGTCAACAACGAGTAACGAGTCGAGAGTAACGAGTAACGAGTGAACTGGGTTTTTCGACTCGTTCCTCGTTACTCGCAACTCGTTACTACCGTATGCAAAGCCCCGGCAGCAACTCGGCCCCGCTCGCTTCTGCCGCACGTTCCGCAGTGCCCGACCGGCGGAAACTCCTGGCGCTTCTCGGCCTGCCATTGCTGTTCCTGAGCGATCCGCGGTTGTGGCACGGAAATCACGCCCTGTGGTTGGCCCCGGTTGGCCTGGGCCTGGCCCTGACCGCCTGGGTCGGCCTCTGGGCCGCGGGCTTGGTTGCGCTGGCCGCTCTGCTGGCGGGGCTGGCGGGGGGTGGAACTGACTGGCCGGTCCTGACGGTCATCGAGGCGGTGGTCCTCGGCGGCGTGGTCGGCCTGGGCTGGTGGTGTTACCACTTCAAGGCAAAGGGGGTGCGGCGCCTGAACGATCCCCGCTCGGCCACACTCTTTCTGATCCTCGTCCCCGGGGCCGTTGCCGGGCTGGCCGCTGTGCTGCTGGCCCTGGCAGGTCAGGCCCTCGGGCCGGGGTTGGACGACGTGCCCACTCTCGCTGTCGCCTGGTGGATCCGGCAAGTTCTCGGAATCCTGACGCTCGCGCCGCCCTTGCTCGTGATTGCGACACCGTGGTTGGTTCGCCGCGGGCTGGCCCTCCCCGAGTCAGGCGAGAACAGCCCGTGGTTAGAACCGGCAACGCAACTGGGGTGGGGCGAATCGGTCGAAGCGGGTGGGCTGGCGCTCGGCGCCGCGCTGGTGGGCGTTGTGCTCGGCGTTCAGCATGCCCGCACCTCCGCCCTGAACTGGTCGCTCTGGGGCCTGCTCCTGCTGCTCATCGTCTGGACGAGTTTGCGGCAAGGATTGCCAGGCGGCAGCCTGGCAGCGGCGCTGTCGGCAATCCTTGCTCTGGAAACCGCCTCTTTTCTTCCTCCCCGTGTTGGCGCACAACTCGTTCCCCTCCAGGGCAACCTGCTGGCCCAGTGTACGACAGCGCTCCTCGTCGGGGCCTCCGCCGGCTGGATTCGCGCCAGCGAGGCGCGCTACCGGCAATTCGTCGGCCACATGCCGGTCGTGCTGTACAGCGCGCGGCTGCTGAGCCGGCCCGGCGGGCATCGCATCCCCCAGGCCGAGGTCACCCTCGTCAGCCCCGCGAGCCGGCACATCCTTGGGTGCGCCCCGGAGGAGTTGCTGGGCGATTACGCGCTGTGGCTGGAACGCGTCCACCCCGCCGACCGCGAACTGCTCGCCGCCGCCCTGACCCAACTCACTCTCCAGAGAGAACCAGTGACGTGCGAATATCGCGTTCTCTCGGTGGATGGTGGATGGTGGGTGGTGGATGGTGAAAAAGCAGAGGCTCCGCCTGCTTCACCATCCACCACCCACCATCCACCATCCACCCCGCGCGAGCGGTGGGTGCGCGACACACTGGCCCCGCACTACGGTCCCGACGGGCGGCTTGAAGGCTGGGAGGGCGTGGTCGAGGACATCACCGAGCGGCGCCAGCTGGCGTCGGAGTTACGACGCACCGGCAACATGCTGCAGGCACTGGTCACGCACCTGCCGACAGGTGTTTTCTTCGTCCACGGCCCGACTGGCCAACCGCTGTTCGTCAATGCGCGGGCGCGGCAACTGCTCGGCCGGCGCGAGGATCTCGCGGCGGGGGTGGCCCACCTGTCGAGAGTCTACCGGCTGCACCGGCCGGATGGCACGCTCTATCCGGTCGAGGAATTGCCAGTTAGCAAGGCGCTCGACGCGGGCATCACCAGTATGCGCGATGACATCGTCGTCCATCGGCCGGACGGTCGGCGCGTGCCGCTGATTACCTGGGCGGCGCCGGTGGAACTGGGCGGCCAGGGGCAGCCCGACGGCGCCGTCTGGGTGCTCGAAGATTTGACCGCCCTGCGCCAGGCCGAGGCCGCTCAGCGCCGCGCTGCCGACGTGCTGCGTCTTTCGGAGGAGAAATATCGCGGTCTGGTCGAGAACTTGCCGCTGATGGTGCTGCAATTGGACTGCGCCGGCCGCGTGACGTATCTGAATCCCGCAGCGGTAACCGCCACGGGCCACGGTCTTGACGGCCTGCGCGCGGCCGGCTCCTGGGAGAGCCTGATTTGCCCGGAAGACCTGCCCGGCGTGCGCGCCCTGTTTGCCGAGGCGCTGGCCGGACGAAGCGCACGCGGTGAATTCCGCTACAAGTCCCGTGACGGATCGGAAAAGGTGGGGTATGGGCTCGTCCAGCCCTCGGCGCCCCCGGGAGGGAATGAGCCGGGCGCCACGTTCCTTGTCGTTGACGTGACCCAGCAACGGCGGCTGGAGCAGGAACTGCAGCGGGTCGTGCGTCTGGAACTGATCGGGCGGCTCGCCAGTGGCATCGTCCACGACGTGAACAACCTGCTGACGGTCATCCTGAGCCTGGCGGAGTTGGCCCAGATGAACTTGTTGCCGGAACACCCCGCCCGCGCCGACCTGCAGCGGATCGTCCAGGCGGGTGAGCAGGCCACGCAGTTGATCGCCCAGCTGCTCGCCTTCAGCAAGGAGCGCCGGATCGCGGCGCGGCGGGTCGATGTCAATGCCGTGGTGCGGCGCAACCTGGAATTGCTGGCGGCGTCGCTGCCGGCCAACATTGTTGTCGAGTCGATCCTGGCGCCGGGGGAAGTCGGTGCGCTGGCCGATGAGTCGCAGCTGCAGCAAGTGCTGATGAACCTGTGCCTGAACGCCCGCGACGCCATGCCCGAGGGTGGACGCCTGACGGTACGGACAGCGCTGGAGGCAACTGGGTCAAACAATTCCGACCCGGCGGGTGGCTGGGTGCGCCTGACCGTGCAGGACACCGGCCACGGCATGAGCGAGGAAGTGCGGTCGCGCATCTTTGACGTGTTCTTCACCACCAAGGAGCGCGGCAGCGGCCTGGGTCTGGCGGTCAGCAAACAGATCGTGGACAGTTTCCGAGGCCGCATCGATCTCTGGAGCGAGCCCGGCAAGGGGACGCGCTTCGAGGTGTGGCTGCCCGCTGCGCCCCTTGCGGGCTCGGGTGTGGTTGTGGGATAATGCGGGGAGGAGCAAAATGGGTTGCATTGCATTGCACGTTGACACCCGCTCCACCCTCAATCTGCGTTCGGGGTGCGCCCAGCGTTGGCAGGCTGACTTCAAACCGCCCGCCCGTCGAAATGAGCGTGTGTGAAGGTGCAACACACCAACCCGAAGCGTGAGCGAGGACCGTCCTCGCTCACGCTTCGGGTTGGTGCAGCAGAATCACGCACGCTCATTTAGTAGTTCACGCGCCCGCGCCAGCACCGCATCGATCATCGCTTCGGTCAGCCGCCCCGTGAACGTGTTTTGCTGACTCGGGTGATAGCAGCCCAGCAGCACATACGGGCCGACGGTTGCCTCGGCGGCGTGACCGAACCTCGGCTTACTTTCAGGCTCGTGTCCCAGCGCCCGCAACCCACGCAACGCCCCATCCCACGCGAAGCCACCCAGGCACACCAGCACCCGTGCCTTTTTCAAGAGCGGCAACTCCGCCTCCAGGTAGCCGAGGCAGCGATCACGCTCCTCCGGCGTGGGCCGATTCGCCGGCGGAGCACAATGCACACAGGCGGTGATGTAACAATCCTTCAGAGATAAGCCATCGCCTTTGTGGGTCGAAGTCGGCTGATTGGCGAAGCCAGCTCGGTGCAGGGCGGCGAACAGCCAGTCGCCGGAGCGGTCGCCGGTGAAGACGCGGCCGGTGCGATTGCCGCCGTGAGCCGCCGGCGCCAGGCCGCATACGACCACGCGCGCCGCGCGATCACCGAAGCCCGGCACAGGTCGGCCCCAGTAGTCCTCGTCGCGAAAGGCGGCGCGCTTCTCGCGCGCCACCTGCTCGCGCCAGGCGACCAGACGCGGACACTGACGACAGGCGACGAGCGCGGTGTTCAGGGCGTCGAGGTCGGTAAAGTGCATGCGGTTCCTTTTGCGAGCCCGGTTCGTAGTTCCGCCTTTAGGCGGGTGGACGTCAACCGCCTAAAGGCGGAACTACGAACCGCGTCACGGGCGTGCTTCGGGCGACGGTCCCTGGCTTCGAGGCGGCGGTGCGGCCTCTGCGAGAGTCACGATCGCGCCGACGCGGCGCTGGTGCCGTCGCCAGAGGAACCACGACGGCACTGCCACCACGGCTATCAGTGGCAGCCACGGCGCCAGTCTGACGGCGAGGAGAGCCACTCCCTCCGCGAACTGTCCGAGCGCGCCCGTGGACTCCGAGAACGTCCTGTCCACCCTGGTGCCAAACGAAGCCGCCTCGGGCGGGACGAATTTGCCGCGCTCCTGGAGATGAATGGTCACGGTCGTCATCGCGGTGAGTTTCGCCAGCAAGTGCAGGCGGCCCTGTTCCCGTTCGATCTCCAGGCGCACCTCGCGCAGCTTGTCGTTGATCGGAATCATTTCCTGGATGGTCTTCGCCTTGTCGTACATCCCGCGCAGGGTTGCCTCAGCGGCCAGGCGATTCTTGATACGCGTTTCCAGATCGTAAAACTCTTCGGTAACGTCCTGCGAGTCGAGGGTGCTGCTTTGCAGTTCGCCCAGCTTGATCAGAGCCGCCTGGAACTTGCGATAGCTCTCGACCGGCACGCGCACTTTCCATTCGCCCGACCGCCGCGCTCCCGGCGAGCCCTGGATCGCGGACTTGACGATGTGGCCCTTGTGGGCGTCGAGCAACTCCTCAAGTTGCTGCTCTGCCTTGGCGAAGTCTTCGACCGTCAGCCGCACGTCGGCGGTGTAGATGATCTTGCGCGGTGATACCGCTTTTTCGCCGCCTTTTGCCTGAGCCTGTTCGTCGCGGCCACCCGCTTCCGGGGCGGCTTTCGGCTGCTCAACACCGTCTGGGGCAGCCATGTGCGCTTTCCTCTCGGCGCCGCAACCGGCGGCAAGAGCAAACAGCAACAAACAGCCCATGCAAGCAATGCGCGAGAGGTGCATCGGGGGATCCTCGGCGGACGGAGATGTTTGGCGAACGACCTGCCGCTACAAGGAAAGACGAGCCGCGGCTCGAATTATTCCCCGGTCGCAGCGCCAACGCTCTCGCCCCCGAACGCCGCGCACAGTCGCAAGTGCTGCTCCACGTCCAGCGTCTCGGCGCGCAGCGTCCCGTCGATGCCGAGTTCCGCGAGTTTGCGATCGACATTCTCCTTGCTGTGCCGATGTCCCGGGAAGCTGACGAGGCCGCCGCGCAGGTTCTTACGACGGTGGGCGTAGAGATCGCGCAGGAAGACACGAAAACGCTGCACGTCGCCGACATGAGCGCGCTTGGCGGCGTTCGGCCGAATCAACACAATGGCCGACTCGACCTCCGGCCGCGGCCAGAACACCGACGGCGGCAATTTGCGCACGAGGCTGACGTCGGCGATACTCTGCACAAGCACCGCCAGGGCGCCGTACTCCTTGTTGGCGGGCACCGCAAGGAGGCGTTCAGCGATCTCCCATTGCACCGTCACCACCATGCGCTCGAACGGCAGGCCGGAGAGGAGGAAGTTCGAGATGACCGGCGTGGCGACGGCGTAGGGCAGGTTCGACACCAACTTGAGTTGCGCCCCATCCGCGCGCCGCCGCAGTTCGTCCAGAGCGTGCAGCACTTCAGGATTCAGATGGTTTTTGTTCTTGAGGGCGTCGGCGTGCAAGAGGACGAGGTTCGTCCGATCGCGGAGCGCTTCGGCGACGAGGGTGTGGAAATTCGGGTCGATTTCGACGCTGAGGACGGCGCCGGCGTGATCGACCATGCGCGCCGTCAGACCGCCGGTACCGCTGCCGATCTCGACCGCCACGTCAGGCGGCGTCAGCTCCGCCGTGCGCACGATCAGATCGACGAGGTTGAG
The DNA here is from genome assembly GCA_035637055.1 of Gemmataceae bacterium. Lineage (GTDB taxonomy): Bacteria > Planctomycetota > Planctomycetia > Gemmatales > Gemmataceae > DASPXY01. The sequence goes on from DASPXY010000258.1 coordinate 11,715, forward strand.
GTCGATGAGGAAATTCTGGCCGAGCTTGTTCTTCGGCTTGATGCCGCGCTCTTCAAAGAGTTGGCGGAGATAGGAGAGCGTTTGTCGCGGCGCCTGGTTGTCCATAGATATGAAAGCGATCTCGAAAAGTCGTTTAGCGACGCTTCGCAGAAGCGTTGTTCGTCAAACGCTTCTGCGAAGCGTCGCTAAACGGATGGTGGTGGCGCTATGCCCTTCAGACACTTCCAGACGTACTTCGCCAGAAGGTCTGTCTCCAGGTTAACGGATGCGCCGACGGCTTTAAACCCCAGGGTGGTGTTCGCCAGCGTGTGCGGGATGAGCGCGACGCTGAAGCCGTCGCGCGTCACGTCCACCAACGTCAGGCTAATGCCGTCCACCGCGACCGACCCCTTGCTCACCATTTGAGCCGCCAGTTCCTCGGGGCAGCGAAACCAGACCAGCTCCCACTCGCCCTGACGCTCGCGGCTGGCGATGTGGCCCAGGCCGTCGATGTGCCCTTGCACCAGATGGCCGCCGAGGCGGTCGCCGACACGCAGGGCACGTTCGAGGTTGACACGGTCGCCGGGAGAAAGTTCGCCCAGATTGGTTCGTTGCAGCGTCTCAGGCCCGACCTGGAAGCGAAAGGAGATAGCGTCGCGCGCCACGACTGTCAGACAGGCACCGTTGATCGCGACGCTCTCGCCGAGGGCGAGTTGCGGCGCGAGGGCCGGTTCGGCGATGTCCAGCAGGCGACCGTCGCCGTCGCTGTCCAGGCGGCTGACGACGCCAAGAACTTCCACAAGGCCGGTGAACATATCCGTCCGAGGCAGAGGACACAAGCCCGGAGCGCCAGCGACGGGACGGTAGCCTGGTCCCGTCGCTGGCGCTCCGGGCTTGTGTGCTGTGATTCGAGCGCTTTTAGCGCGGCCGGGCGTCGTCCAGTGACGGCGCCGGCAGGGCGTTCTTTTTCAGGTTCTTCATCACGATGTAGCGCGCCGGAATGCCGAGGGCGTAGATCCAGAACAGCAGCGCCAGGGCCAGTTCGCGAACCAGGACGATGATGAATGCCACCACGATCACCTGCACCAGATGACTCAGGTGGCGCCGGCCGCGCAGGATTTGCTTCGTCACGTGCGGGTAGGGGATGCGCGACACCATCAGCAGCGCCACGATCAGCGCCCCTACCGGCGCCCACACTTCGACCCAGCGTTGCACCATCAGCTGCAGGGCTTGCGAATCGACCTCGGCCCAGTGCATGCCGAGTTTGGCGGGCAGTTCGCCGCGGAGCACCGCCAGCGAGGCGATGCAGCCGGCGGCGCCAGGCGAGGGCAGGCCGCGGAAACGCTTGTGGCTGGCGGGGTCAGGCGTGTTCTCGACGTTGAAGCGGGCCAGGCGCAGGATGGCGCAGACCATGTACAGCACGGCGATGCCGGCGAGCAGCTGATGCAAAATCGGCCGCGGTTCCCAGCCAGGACCAAGGCGCAAGAGCAAAAAGGCGGGCGCCACACCGAAACTGATCGCGTCGCACAGGCTGTCCAGTTCGCCGCCGAACTTGCTGGCCGTCCTCGACAGGCGGGCGACGTAGCCGTCGAAAGCGTCAAAGATCATGGCGGCGATGATCAGCCAGCCGGCGAGGGCGAAATTGGGATCCGCGCCGGTGAAGCCGCCGCCGGTGCCGATTCTGCTCGCGCAGACAATGGCGGCGAAACCGCAGACCCCGTTGCCGAGCGTCAGCAGTGTCGGAATGATGGCTATTTTCTTCACTTCGGTCAAAGCTCCCGGTGGACGGCCGTTCCAGCCCCAGAGCGAGTCGTTCTTAAAGATACCGGGTAGATCGTGTGTGTGCCAGGGGATCGTGAAAAAAAGCGCGGACCGCGCCTCCCAAACAGCGCCAACCGCACCCCGCCGGCACAGAAAAAAAAGTTGCAAATTCCCCGCCGCTTGCCGGGGCGGATCTGCATAAGCCTGGCAGAGGGGACGAGACAGCAACCAACCAAGCCCCTCAACATCCCACCGAAACAGCCGGAGGAGCCGCCCGCCAAGCCCTGTGACGCTGGGTCTCAGGCACCGTTCCGTAGTTCCGGAAGGATCTAAATACCAGGAGGGAGAAGGCAAAGTGAACGAGCGGCGGGGTTTATCCCCGCCGTGCCCGGCCTCAAACGGCGGGGATAAACCCCGCCGCTCGTCGCGCACTTGCCTTTTGTCCGGACTGATTTAGTCCTTCCCTTGTTTGTCAGGAGGTCGTACGTTGGGACGCGCTCTGCCGCCACTCTCCCCACAACCCACCAATCCGGCCGATCAGGAATTATCCCCCGATACCTTGCCCCCCGACATGACCGAGGTGCGTGAGCAGCTGACGCGGGTGGCTGCGCAAACGACGCCCCTGTTGCTGATGGGAGAACCCGGTACGGGCAAGACCCGACTGGCCTGGCTCCTGCACGAGCTATCGCCCCGCCGTGCCGAGCCGTTCCTGTTGTTCCACGCCGCGACGCTCGGGGAGGGTCTTCTCGAAGGCGTGCTGTTTGGCTACGCTCAGGGAGCCTTCCCCGGCGCTCACCGCGATTGTCTCGGCATGCTGACCGCTGCCGGACGCGGCACGCTCGTTGTGGACCAGGTGGACGCTCTGCCGGTCGCCCTGCGGGACAAGCTCCTGCAGGCGGCGGCATCGCAGTCCTTCAGCCCGCTTGGGTCGCAAAAGCCGCAGCCTTTCCTGGCACGACTGATCGTCGCGCGCAACACCCCAGCAAAGCCCGACACACCAGCAGGGCGGCTCCAGGTGGACCAGAACGGGCAGCCGAACGTGGCGACCGTGTCCCTGCCGCCGCTGCGAGGTCGGGAGCTGGTTGTCGGGCAACTGGTTCAGAAATTCCTCGCCGAGTTCGCAGCCCAGGCGCGCCCGGCTGTGCGGGGGATCGCGGCGGCCGCTCGACGCGCCCTGGTGACGTATCGCTGGCCCGGGAACATCCGTCAATTGCGCAATGTGATCCAGCGGGCGGTCGCCCACTGCAACGGCGCGGAGGTTGGGCTGACCGATCTGCCGGAGGTGGTGCGCGACGGCGGCGGGTAAGGATCGCGCTCACTCTGGTGGAAAGCCCAAGGGCCGCCCGGAATCGTCCGG
>DASPXY010000259.1:0-18489 GCA_035637055.1 Gemmataceae bacterium
CAGAAAAACGCCGGCAATGCTCAGCAACCCCAGACCGATCGCGATACCGCCCGCGATGTGCTTCCCTTCTATGCCCGATCTGGGCCGATCCCTGCCAGCACTGCTGCGCCGCAGGCGCTTACCTTTTCTCCAGGGCCGCAAGTCTGGAACATCGTCTTCGTCCTCGACCGGCTCCTCTCGACGACGCCGCGGAACCGCCGGAGGCGGCGCTGGCTTCCGCTTTCGTTCCGGGACTTCATAACTCACTCCGCAAGACGAGCATTCGGCAAGGCCTCCCGCTGCGGAGTCCTCCACACTCGCGATCACGCCACACTGCGGGCAGCGAACACGGAACATGCTACCTCCCACAAGGAGCACGCGAGACGATGGCAACCGCCCCGTGGAGAATGTGGCGCGGCGGAGACATCAGCGGCATCGGGTGCATCACGACATGGCCGTCGATCTCTTCAGAGAACAGGTTCGCCCACAGCGGCCCGCCCGTCGCCGACCCCCCAAAGCGAGAGTACCGAGTACGAAGTACAGAGTACAAAGTAGCGAGGGCTGCAGACAGGACCGCCCTCGCTACTTTGTACTCGGTACTCCGTACTCGGTACTTTGCTTTCTACCCCTCTGCTCAATGGCCTGCGGCCGCGGTCTCCGGCTGCTCATGCTTCGTTTTCGGCGCCGGACCCTCCTTCGGAATCCGCATCGCATAGAACGAGCGCCACACGAAGACGAGCGATACCGCCAGCAGCAGGGCGCCGACGATGCCGGTGTAGTCCATCGCCGTGCTGCCCGGGATGCGGGCCGCCTCCTTGACCGCGACCGCAATCTCGACGGCGAGCAGCCCGAACAGCGTCGAGAACTTGATGATCGGGTTCAGCGCCACCGAGGTCGTGTCCTTGAATGGGTCGCCGACCGTGTCGCCGATCACCGTGGCGGAGTGCAGCGGGGTGTTCTTCTCCTTCAAATCGACCTCGACCAGCTTCTTGGCGTTGTCCCAGGCGCCGCCGGCGTTGGCCATGTAGATCGCCTGGAACAGGCCGAACACCGCGATCGAGATGAGGTAGGCGACGAAGAAGTTCGGGTCGAAGAAGGCGAAGGCGAGCGTGATCGTCATCAGGGCGATGAAGATGTTCCACATACCGCTCTGGGCGTACTCGGTGCAGATGCGCACGACCGTCTTCGAGTCCTCAAGGTCGGCCGCCTTCTTGTCGAGATCCATGTTCTTCTTGATGTACTCGACCGCACGATACGCGCCGGTGGTGACGGCCTGCATTGAGGCGCCGGAGAACCAGAAGACCACCGCTCCGCCCGAGATGAAGCCGAGCAGCACCGGGGCGTCGGTCAGGGCCAGCTGGAGCATGCCGTGGCTCTTGAGCAGCAGGATGATCGAGAAGATCATCGTCGTGGCGCCGACGACGGCCGTGCCGATGAGCACCGGCTTGGCGGTCGCCTTGAAGGTGTTGCCGGCCGAATCGTTCGATTCGAGGTAGTGCTTGCCGCGCTCGAAGTCCGGCACGAAGCCGAAGTCGCGCTCGATCTCCTCCTTGATGCCGGGGATGTGCTCGGTCTGGGCCAGTTCGAAGACCGACTGGGCGTTGTCGGTCACGGGGCCATAACTGTCCACGGCGATGGTGACCGGGCCCATGCACAAAAAGCCGAAGGCGACCAGACCGAAGGCGAAGATGGAGGCGTACGGGCCCATGATGCCGGTCAGGCCCTGGCCTTCCCCCAGCCCCAGCTGGCTGACGAAGAAGGCGGTCGCCATGAGGCCCATGATGAGCATGCCCATCCAGAAGGCGCTGAAGTTCCCCGCCACGATCCCGGAGAGGATGGTCAGCGACGAGCCGCCCTCGCGGGAGGCGGTGACGATCTCATGCACGTGCTTGGAGTGGGAGCTGGTGAAGATCTTGGTGAATTCGGGGATGAGCACGGCGGCGAGGGTGCCGCAGCTGATGATCGTGGCCAGCTGCCACCACAAATCGGGCAACAGCCTTCCGCCCACCGACAGGTCGCTGATGAGCATCCAGCTCATGAAGTACGACGTCGAGATGCACATGATGGACGCGATCCAGATGAGGCGGGTCAGAGGTGCCTCGAAATTGAACTCCCGCAGCCCCCGGTACTGCCGTTCCGAAATCGCCTGGTTGATGAAGTAGGACACGCCGGACATGAAGTCCATCAGGAAGCGCATGGCGAAGATCCAGACGATTAGCTTGGCCTGAATCTCGATGCTGGGGACGGCCAGGGTGATGAAGGCGATCAGGGCGACGCCGGTCACGCCGTAGGTCTCGAAGCCGTCGGCTGTCGGCCCAACGCTGTCGCCGGCATTGTCGCCGGTGCAGTCGGCGATGACGCCCGGGTTGCGCGGGTCGTCCTCCTTCACCTTGAAGACGATCTTCATCAGGTCCGAGCCGATGTCGGCGATCTTGGTGAAAATGCCGCCCGCGATGCGCAAAGCCGAGGCGCCCAGCGATTCGCCGATGGCGAAACCGAGGAAGCAGACGCCGACGATCTGCCGCGGCACGAACAGCAGGATGATGACCATCATCACGAGTTCGAGCGAGATCAGGAACAGACCAATCGACATGCCCGAGCGCAGAGGGATGTTGACGACGTCCCACGGTTCGCCGCGGAGGGAGGCGAAGGCCGTGCGGGCGTTGGCGTAGGTGTTGATGCGGATGCCATACCAGGCCACCGCGTACGAGCCGCCCATGCCGACGACCGCGAAGAGCAGTACGAGGATCAGCTTCAGGACCGGGTCAATCGGCGTCGGCGCGGCAACCTGTGTGATGGTCGTCCCGTGCGCCGACCACTCTGCATCAGTCAGGCGTCCCTTGAGAAGTCCCAGGAACGCCGTCTTCGCGGCTTTCTCATCCTCGGCCCTGACCGGCGCCTTGATGCCCGCCAGCGGTTCGAGCTTCTTGACCACTTCCGTCGGGATCTTCGCGCCGAGTTGCTTCAGCGTCTCCTCGCTCAGTTGGTATTCGACTGCCTTCGTCGTTGCGACGACGCTCTTGATGGCCGGAGCGTTGGCCAGCCATTCCGCCTCGGTGAGGTGCGCTTGCAGGAAGTGGAGGAACGCCGCCTTCGCGATTTCCTCCTCGGCGAGTTTGCTCAGTCCTGCTTTCTTGGGGACCACTTTCAGGCCCACCAGCGGATCGAGCTTGTTGACAACCTCCGCCGGCACTTTCTCGATGCGGAATTCCTGGATCTCTCGGTTCGTGAGTTCGTACTCGGTCGTGTGTCCGAAACCGAGCAAGTAGTAAGAGATCGCCACGGAGATGAGCACGAACAGCATCAGCAGGAACTTGCCCTGCTGGATGAGGTAGGTTTTGCAGGTCTGGAAGATGATTTCGGCGACGTCGAGCATCGAGCGGTGCGCGGGCAGTTTGTGGACCTGCGCCCGCAGGTAGAGACTGATGCCGAGCGTGCCGGTGATGACCATGGCGCCCCAGAACAGGAGCCACCAGGCACTGACCTCGACTCCGAAGAGTGTGAACGAGCCTGCATGCAAATCCGGTATGGGCAGGTCCGCCTCACTGGCGTAGCTCGACGTCGCGCCCAGGAGCAAGACGACCAGGGCCCAGAAGACCGACTTCAGACTATTCATGACGACTCCATTTCCCTTCGTTCGATCATGGTTGGCTTTGCCGCTTGCCGCTTGCGGCTTAGCGCAAGGGACGGCGTGCAATGCTCCCGCTAAGCCGCGAGCGGCCGGCAGCGATGGTCCCGCACCCGGAGATGCGAATAAACATAGGGATGCCTCGCCGGCAAGTCCACCTGCGCGGATTAGGAAGTTAGTACGGATTGCAAGGGTCGTGCCGAATCTGACGAGCGGCGGGGTTTATCCCCGCCGTCCGGACGGCGGGGCTAAACCCCGCCGCTCGTTTGGCGGGACAACCGCGACTACCCAACGCCGAGGATTTGTTGACGAATGTTCAGTCCGATGGCATCGCTCCAGCGCTGCAGCAGCCGCTCGAACGTCGGGCCAGGGCAGCGGAGGGGTGTACTGTTGATGCGTGCGACGGGCGCCAGGCAGTACGGGGTGCTCGCGAGCATGGCCTCGTCGGCGTTCAGGCAATCGTGGACCGCGAGCGGTCGCTCCTCGAAGGGGATGCCGAGGTCAGCGCACAACCCTTCGACCATTTGCAGGCTGATCCCCTCCAGGATGGAGTGCCGCGGCGGGGAGAAGACGACGCCGCCGGAAACCGCCAGGAAGTTCGCGCCGGCGGTTTCGGTGACGTGCCCCTCGAGGTCGAGGAGCAGCGCCAGTGCGTGGGGATCGACGAGATGGGCTTCCCGGTCCGCCAGCCACCAATGCAGGCGGCTGCGCTGCTTGATGCGCGGATCGACGCACACCGCCGGGACATGCCGGGTTGAGGGAATGACGAGGGAGGCTCCCTGCTCAACCAGGAGTCGATAGCGGGCAAACGGGAGCGGGAATGTGTGCATCGCGAAGGTGACGGGGCCGGTCCCGGCGGCTCCGGGCAGGCCGGCGTAATAGCCGATCGGGCCAGGCGTGGCCAGCAGGACCAGTGCCAGGTCGTCCTCGCGCCGCAACCGTCCGGCGTTGTGGGTGACCAGGGCATGAGCGACCCGCGTCAATTCGCCCTCGGGCAGCGGCAGGGGAATGTGGGCCGAGCGGCAGCTCCGCCGAAAGCGAGCGAGGTGATCCGGCCAGCGATAGAGGCGGTGGCGCACGGTGCGGCACAGGTCGGTGATGGTGGCGCCGAGGACGAAACCGGCGTCGTGCAGGGGCAGGCGCGCCTGGCTCTGCGGCAGGAAACGGCCGTCCAGGTAAGCGAGCGGCTCAGACATGGTGGATGGTGGGTGGTGGATGGTGGACGGTGGATGGCTGGTGAAGCGGCCCTTCTTTTCACCACCCACCATCCACCACCCACCATCCACCGTTTACAGTTGCAACCCCGGCAACTCCGGCGGCGGTGCCGTCTTCCCGAGTTCCTGACCGACCGTCGTCGCCAGGGCGAGGTAAGCCTTCGCGATGGCCGAATCGGGGAACTTGCGCACGATCGGCTCACCGGTGTCGCCGCACTCCGCGACGCGCGCGTCGATGGGGATCTCGCCCAGGAACGGCACGCCCGCGTCGGTGGCCAGCTTGCGGCCGCCGCCGTGGCGGAAGATCTCGTAGCGTTTGCCGTCTTCGCCGATGAAGTAACTCATGTTCTCGACGATGCCCAGCACCGGCACGCGCACCTGACGGAACATTTCCAGGCCCTTGCGGGCGTCGATCAGGCTGACCTCCTGCGGCGTGGTGACGATGACCGCCCCGGACAGCGGCGCCGCCTGCGTCAGCGTCAACTGGGCGTCGCCGGTCCCTGGCGGCAGGTCGATGACGAGGTAATCGAGTTCGCCCCAGGGCAAAGCCATCAGGAACTGGCGGATGTACTTATCGACCATCGGGCCGCGCCAGATGACCGCCTGATCGGGCCGCACGAGGAAGCCCATCGACATGAGTTGAATGCCGTAGCGCTCGATGGGGAACGCGGTCGTCTGTGGATCGACAGCCGGCACGCCCATCATGATCGGGACGCTGGGGCCGTAGATGTCGGCGTCCATCAGACCGACGCGGCGGCCCTGCTGGTGCAGGGCGAGGGCGAGGTTGACCGCGACCGTCGATTTGCCGACGCCGCCCTTGCCGCTGGCGACCGCGACGACGTGCTTGATGCCCGGCAGCGCAATTTTCGGGGGCGGGCCACCGTGAGGTTGCATGTGGAATCTCCAAGGAAAGCCCACGGGTCGCAACCCGTGGGCTTGAGAGAGTTCAACGTGGTTTGGCGCACTCAGGACACTGGCACAACTCCCGGAGGTGTTCCAGCGTGTAGATGCCGGTGTCGTGGCCATCGCTCCAGGTGATCTTATAGGCGTAGTGACCAATCGGCGCCAGGGCGACGGGCCGCAGCGGCGTCAACTCAGCCGGCTGGAGAAGGCGAAAGGGGTCGGGCGGTTGCAAGCGCTCCTCGCGGCAGCTCGCGCAGGGGCAGTGATCGCGCAAATGCTGCCAGCGGTAGACGGAGCGATGGCCGTCGTTCCACTGAATGACGAGCCGATCGTCGCCTTCCTTGCTCAGGGCCAGCGGTCGCAACGGTTCCGGGGGCGAGACCGACATAAACAGGCACCTCGCAGTTGGTGATTGCTGCGGGAAAGCCGCCGACCAACATTATAGCAGCAATCGTTCGCGAGCCGGAAGTGCCAAGCGTACAGCAAGAGGCCGAGCGTAAGAGGCAGTAACAACAAGGCGAGCGGCGCGGCGTGAGCCCGCCGGTGAAGCCCTCATCGGCGGGCTCACGCCGCGCCGCTCGCCTTGTTGCACCGGCGGGCTCACGCCGCGCCGCTCGCCTTGTTGTTACTGCCTCGAAGCACTGGCCTTGACCAGCCAGCAGTGTAGAATGGCGAGCCAGGGCATGCGCGGACCGAAGGGCGGCCTACCGGGCAGCGTGGTCGATAAGGAGTTACCGGATGCGTCAACTGGGAATTGCCCTGACGGTGCTGGGGTTGTGGCAGCTGAAGCCGGCAGCCGTCGCCGCGTGGCACAACGCGGGGCACATGACGATCGCCCGCATCGCCTATCAGGAGTTGAGCGAACCGCAACGGTTGCTGGCATGGAAGTGGCTCAAGGCGCACCCGCACTACGCCCGCTACCTCGCCGCCGATCGTCCCAAGGAGATTACCGAGGGCGAATGGGCGTTTATGCGGGCAGCGACCTGGCCGGACTGGGTGCGCCCCCAGCGGCCGCCGCGGGCCGATGAAGAAGAACTCGTCAAGCGCTACCATCGCGGCGTGTGGCATTACATCAACTTTCCGCTGGTCCTGCCCGGGAGTGAGAATGTCAAGGTGCCGCCCGGCCTGCCGCCGCCGGACCTCGACGTCCAGGGCGAGCCGGGCCATGTCCTCGCGGCGCTGAAGAAGTGCGTGACCGTGCTGCGCTCGGCCGATGCCTCCGACGAGAGCAAGGGCATCTTCCTGTGCTGGCTGTTGCACCTCGTCGGCGACCTGCATCAACCGCTGCACGCGACGACGCTCATCTCGAAGCAGTTCCCGCAGGGCGACCTTGGCGGTAACCTGTTTCTCGTGTCGCTGAAGCAGGGCGGGCCGGCGGTCGGGCTGCACTTCTACTGGGATGCGTTGCTCTTTGAGGACAATGCGCCCTTCAAGGACATCGAGGCGAAGGCGGCCCAGCTGCGCCGCGCCGAGGAGTTTCGCCGCGACAGGCTACCCGAGCTGAAGGCCGTCGATTTCAAGGCGTGGGCCGACGAGAGCTTCGAGTTGGCGCGGACCGTGGTCTACAAGAACGGCCAGCTCAAGGGAGCGCGCAAAGGGAAGGGCGGGGAGGCGGTCAAGGCGCCGCTGGTGCCGGAGGGGTATCAGCGCGAGGCTGCCCGCGTCGCCGAGCGGCGCATGGTGCTGGCCGGCTATCGCATCGCCGATCAGCTGGCCCCGATCCTCAAGAAGCCGTGAGTCTGAGGGAGCACCCCTCCCCCCAACCCCCTCCCCGCAACGGAGAGGGGGAGAAGAGAAGACGCTGTTGTGCTTGCTCCCCCTCTCCGTTGCGGGGAGGGGGTTGGGGGGAGGGGTGCTCCCTCAGACACTGACCGGAGGACTGGTAACGAAACCATGACCATCGACTGGGCCCTCGCCAACTACATCACGGAATGGCTGATCCGCCTGGTAATGCTGGTCTGGGTGCCGCAGCGGCGCAGCCCCGCGGCGGCGCGCACCTGGCTGCTGTGCATCTTCTTCTTTCCCTATGCCGGCCTGCTCCTGTACTGGCTCATCGGGCGGCCGTACATGCCGCGCCGCCGCATCGACGGGCAAGCGCGCGTCTCGCACCTGATCCGCACCGTCGGCCGCGAACACTTCGAGAAGGCCGGCTACACCCGTCCCGAGGTCAAGCCGCAGTTCGCCCAGGCCGTCGCCCTCGCCGAGAACCTGGGCGATTTCGGCATCGTCGGCGGCAACTCCATTGAGTTCCTGGCCGACTACGCCGCCACCATCGACCGCCTCGTCGCCGACATCGACGCCTGCCACCATCACGCCCATTTGCTCTACTACATTTTCGCTGACGACGACACCGGCCGCCGCGTCGGCGACGCCCTGGCGCGCGCGGTCAAGCGCGGCGTGCAGTGTCGCGTGCTGATGGACTTCCTCGGCTCGAAGAAGAGTCGCCGCACCCTGGCGCCGCGGCTGCGCGAGGCCGGCATCGAGGTGCATTTCATGCTGCCGGTCGGCCTGCTGCGACGCGGCACGGCACGCTATGACCTGCGCAACCATCGCAAAATTGTCGTCCTTGATGGCCGCATCGGCTACGTCGGCTCGCAGAACCTCGTCAACGCCGACTTCAAGCACGACCTCACCTACGAGGAGTTAGTGGCCCGCGTCACCGGGCCGGCGGTCACGCAGTTGCAAGTCGTCTTCATGGCGGACCACTTCTTCGAGACGGGCGAGCGGTTCCACGAACCGGCATATTTCCCGATGAAAGAGGTGCATGGGACGTCGCCGGCGCAAGTGCTGCCGAGCGGTCCGGGGTATCCCCATGCGAACACGCACAACCTCCTGGTGACCCTGATCCACGGCGCCCGTGAGCGCGTCGTCATTACCACGCCGTACTTCATCCCCGATTCCTCCCTCCTGCAAGCGCTGCAGACGGCGGCGCTGCGCGGCGTCGATGTCCACCTCGTCGTCTCGCGGCAGGCGGACCAGGTGCTCGTCGGCCTGGCGCAGCGGTCCTACTACGAGGAACTGCTGGAGGGCGGCGTCAAGATCCACCTCTACCAGCGGCGTTTCCTGCATGCCAAGCACGTGAGCGTCGATGACTCGATTGCCCTGATTGGTTCGAGCAACATGGACATTCGCTCGTTCCGGCTGAACGCCGAGATCAGCCTGCTGATCTACGATCCGCAGGCGGCGGCCCAGCTGCATGCGGTCCAGGATCGTTATTTCTCTAATTCCCATCTCCTGACTCTGGAAGAATGGCAGCAGCGGCCGCGCTTGACGAAGATTGCTCAGAACATGGCGCGGCTAGTGGATTCGCTGCTGTAGCGTCCATACGATACTCGCTAGTGCCAGTGCAAGCGACTTCTGGTTCGTAGTACCGCCTTTAGGCGGCCAGACATCAAACCGCCTAAAGGCGGTACTACGAACCAGAGCTTTCTTGGTCCTGCACGAGGCGCTTGCACCCGTCGCCGAATTCCCTTCACACTGAGGGACGTATGAGTGAGTCAACCCTGTGGCCCCTGCGGTCAACGGCGTCCGCGGCTGGCCTGCTCGTGTTGCTATTCGCCGCCGGGCCGGCCGTCACGGCCCCGCAACAACCCGATAAGCCCGCTGCGGCCGTCGCCGTGTGTCAAACGGTCGCCGGCGCACTGCTCCAGCGCGAGCAGCCCGACAAGGACTGGCGGCCCGTCGCGCCGAAGGAAGGGATTCGCGATGGCGCCCTGCTCGTCGCCCTGCCCGAGGCGCAGCTCGTCTCCGCCAACGGGGCCGTGCAGCTGAACCTGCTGACGGACATCGGTAAGCGCGGGCCGTTCCCCGTGCTCGAAGCGGCGGTCCACTGCCATCGTGCGAGCGGCGACGCCGACATGGAGGTCAGCTTTGACCGCGGCATCGCGGCGTTCACGAACCTGAAGAAGAAGGGCGCCGCCAAGATCCGCCTGCGCGTCCAGGGCCACACTGGCGACCTGATCCTCAACGAGCCGGGCACGCAGGTCGGCATGGAACTGTACGGCCGGCAAGCGGCGGGCGCGCCGGAGTTCGAGAAGAACCCCAAGGGGGACTGGGTCGTCAAGGATCAGCCCATCGTTGACCTGTTCCTGATCGTCCGCAAGGGGTCGGCCTACATCCAGGCGGGCGACCGCGAATGGAAGGTCAACGCTCCCCCCGGACCGGCGGTCCTCCACTGGAACACCGCCGTCAAGGAGGCCGAGGTGATTCGCCTGGAGAAACTCCCCCAGGCCCTCCATGTCCTGACGCCGGAGGAGGAGAAACTGCACAAGGACGTCTGTCACTGTGCCCATCGCCTGGCGACTGAGCCGATCGACAAGGTACTGGACGAGATGCTCGCGTCGGACAGCGAACTGCAGCGCCGCGCCGCGGTCGTCATCCTGGGGGCACTCGACAAGATCCCGCGCCTGTTTGAAGCCCTCAACGACCCCAAGCACGCCGATGAGCGCGACCAGGCGGTGCTGGTACTACGGCACTGGGTCGGGCGCGCTCCCGGTCAGGCGACGAAACTCTACGACATGGGTGTCAAACTGAAGAAGGTCACCATGGTCCAGGCGAAGAATCGTCTGCACCTGCTCTACGGCTTCACCGAACAGGAGCGCAAGGAGGTGGGGACGTACGAATTGCTGCTGACCTACCTGCAGCACAGTCAGGTCGGCATCCGCGAGCTGGCCCGCTGGCACCTCGTCCGCCTGGTGCCGGAGGGGAAGGCAATCCCCTTCGATGCCGGGGCGTCCCCGGAAGACCGCGCACGAGCCGTCGCCCGCTGGCGCGCTCTCATTCCCGAGGGCCGGCTGCCGCCGGGCCTGGCACCCAGCCCGCCGGACAAGAAATAAACGCCCAGGCGATATCCGATGTCAGTATACCGCTATTAACCCTTTTCCGAGAATCGACTCATGAAGTCCTTCCGAACGCGACTGTTCCTCGCGGTGCTCGCTCTTGGGGGAGCAGTGCCGCCAGCCAGCGCCCAGTATTACCCCAATTACCCTAGCTACGGCCCCGGCGGCGCCGGCTACGGCGCTGGCCAGGTTCTGCAGGGCAACGCCGCGCTCGCCAACGCATACGGCCAGCAGGCGATCCAGGTCCAGCAGGCGAACCTGACCGCCGAGCAGGTCAAGCAGGCCAAACTCGACACGCAAAAACAATCCTTCGACCAGATGGCCTACGAACGCGAGAACAAGTACTGGTTCACCCAGGAGCAGTCCAAGAATCAGCAGATGCTCACCATTCGCCTGCTCAACCAGCCCGTGAAGGCGGAGATCACCAGCGGGTCGGGGTTGAATACGCTCTTGCCGTTCCTGAAGTCGCTGGTGATCCGCGGCGCCGGGGCGCCGGTGCCGCTCAATCCTGACGTGGTGAGCGCGATCAATGTCACCGTGGCCGGCAGTTCCGCGAACGCCGGCCTGCTCAAGGATGGCGGCAAGCTGACGTGGCCGTTTGTGCTGCGCGGCCCCGCCCAGAAGCACCTCGACACCGTTCTGCCCGTGGCGGTCAGCGCCGCTGTCACCGACAGCCTCGACGTCTCGCTGCTCAACGAGGTGGTCAAGAGTGTTGATGCCGTCGGGAAGGAGTTGTTCAAGCGGTTCCAGGACGAGGAGATCCTCGGCGGCGATTACCTCCAGGGCAAGCGTTATCTGGAGAGCTTGAACGGCTCAATAGCGGTGTTGAAGTCTCCCAACGCGTCGAAGTTCCTGGGCGGCTCGTTCAAGGCCGCCGGCTCGAATGTGCCGGAACTGGTCCAGAACATGACAGCGAAGGGGCTGACGTTCGCGGCGGCGACGCCTGGGAACGAGTCGGCGTATTTCTCCTTGTACAGTTCCGTCCAGGCGTTCGCTGCCGGCGGTCATCCGCCGGACTCCAGCAGTTTCCGCGTCCGCACCGGCGCGCCCCCCGGCATGCAAGCCCCGCTGCCCAGACCGTGACGTTCCACGCTCCCCTCGCCCCTTGCGGGAGAGGGGTTGGGGGTGAGGGGTGAGGCCAGGGAGCATTTCTTGGCTTTTCCCCCTCACCCCCAACCCCTCTCCCGCAAGGGGCGAGGGGAGCAAGACCACTTCATCATGACCCCTTTCTCTCAGAGGATACCGCATCCATGTGGACGACCCTGGCCCTGGCCCTGGCTTTGCAACCCGCCGCGCCGCAACCGGGCTCGACTGGCCTGACGATCACCAACCAACGTCTGACCCACGGACACCTCGGCGCCGTGCGCAAGGAGAATCAGTTCTTGCCCGGCGACCCCGTTTTCCTGGCGTTCGAGGTGCAGGGCATGAAGTTCGACGCCGCCGGCAAGGCATCGTGCAGCATCGGGATGGAAGTCCTCGATGGCACCGGCCAGAAGATCTACCGCCAGGCCCCGCGCCCGCAGCTGGCGCGGAACTTTCTCGGCGGCAACCGTCTCCCGTTTGTCGTTGACCTGAACGTGCCCCTGCAGCAGAAGCCCGGCGAGTACACGATCAAGGTGATCGTCGAGGACCAGACGGCGAAGGCGAGCGGCGAGGTCACGCAGAAGGTGCGCGTGCTGCCGGCCGATTTCGGGCTGGTGCAACTCCACACGTCCACCGATGCCGAGGGTCGCGCCCCGCGGGTGCCGATCAGCGTGGTCGGCGAGTCGCTCTTCGTCAACTTCTCGGTGGTGGGCTTCGGGCGCGATCCGAGCAAGAAACAGCCAAAGGTGGAGGTGTCGCTGCGTGTGTTGGATGAGAACGGCAAGGCGACAATGGCCAACCCGTTGCAGGGCAAAGTGGACTCGGACATCCCGGCGGAGTTGAAGTTGCTGCCGATGCAGTTTGCCCTGCTGCTCAATCGCGCCGGCCGCTTCACCGTCGAGTTGAGTGCCACCGATCAGGTGAGCGGCAAGACCGCCCGCCTGTCGTTCCCGCTGAAGGTGATCGCGATGGATTGAGTTGGCCGCGCTGGTCAGAGCCCGAGCGTCAGCGAGGGGGTAGCAGATGCCCTCGCTGGCGCTCGGGCTCTGACAACAAGTCCGCGGGAGGGTTCAGGAAACCAGGCGCTCCCCGAAACGGACCCGCAGCGCCTCCCGTCCGACCTGGCGCAGCGGATTGTCGGTCACGTCCAGAAGTTGCAAATTCGCCAGGCCAGGAGAGACGGCCAGGGCCTGGGCACCTGTTACCCGAATGAAATTGTGGGCCAACCGCAACTCACGCAGCCCGCCCAGATAGCGAGATTCAGCAAGGGCGACGGCGGCGGCGTCGTTCACGAAGTTGCAGGACAGATCGACTGCCCTCAACTGCGCCAGGCGGGGACAGTCTGGGAGTCGGTTGTTGTGCGTCGCACCGCCGCGAAAGTTGACCCGGCACACCGGCCCCAGAAGTAGCAGAGCGTGGGCGTGAACGAGGAAGCGCTCGACCGTCAGACTCACCTCTTCGAGCAGGCCACGCCGAAACCGCCACCACTTCAGCCCAGCGCGCAGCGGCCCCAGCCAAACCTTCTCATGCCGGCGAAGCAATTCGCGTTCGCGCGTCTGGAGGGAGTAGCGTTCAGGGGCCTGGGCGGAGAGGTGCTCCAAGGCGCATTGCACGCGGATCAGTTCGGACCTTGCGGGATCGCCATTCTCCTCTAGCCAGTCCGCGTACACCAGGCGCAACCCTTCGTCGTCGGGTTCGTCGCGAATGGCTTCGAGTAAGGCATCGCCCTGGGTCATGGGCTTCTCCAGCAACCGCCTGGGACTGCGACCAGTTCTCAATGTTTGTGCGACGGACTGGAAGCCGGGCGTGAGCGGGCTGGTGCGGCCGGGGCGCGCGTCGTCGAGACGGGAGAGGACCGCGCCACCTGGGCGACCGGCCTCGGGGCTGCCGTTTGTCGCGCGGGGCTTGCGGCCGGTCGCGGCTGAGCCGCAGGGGCCGGCCGATTCACGACAGCCGCTTTGGGTTGCGTCACCGGCGCGGCAACAGCCCGTGGTGAGACGGCAGCCGGTTTCGGGGCTGGCGCCTGAGTTCTTGGCTGCACGACGGACGGCCTCGCCGGCGCAACCGCCGGGGCAGAACGCACTGCCGGCGCCGGCTTCGTGATTGTTGGTTGAGCAGCCGCCGTCCGCGCTGGAGCAGCGGTCACGCGCGGCGCAGCAATCGGAGCTTTCGGCTGCACAACGGGCACCTTGGGCGGCGCGACGGCCGGAAGCGGACGGGCCGCGGCGGTCGGGTTCGTGACTGTGGGCCGTGGGACGGTCGGCGCGGGGGCGGCACGCACCACCGGGCCGGGCAACTTGAGGGCCCGAGCAGGGGCCGTCGTCGCTCCGGTCCGCGCCGTCTCGATGCGGTTCCGCGTCACGGCGACCTGCCGCAGTTGCTGGGCGTTGTTGCGCTGCACGACGAGTTGTGTCGCCGCCACCGTCTGCACCTTCACGCCCGTCTTCGCCACCTGGCTCAACGGCGTGACGACCTGCACGCTATTGCGCACAACGGTGTTCTGCTGCACCAGGGTCCGCGGCGGCAGCGGCGCCGTCCCCGCGACCCGGTTCGCGTAGGTCTGCTGCAGACCAGCGGCCCAGCCGGGGTTCGCCCGATTGGCCCAGCGAGCATAGGTGAACAGCGGATCGTGATAGCGCGGGCCGTAGGTGTGCCACGGGCTGAAGCCGAGTTTAGCATAAGCCGGGCCGTAATAGTCGCCGAAGTAGTAGTGCCTCCAGCCGGGGCGGACGAACAGCGAATCCACGAGTGGCCGATAGCCGACGACGTACGCCGGCCGGTAAGCCCAACCTGGGGTCTGCCACAACGGCCGCCGGAACGCCACCGGAGCGAACAGCAGGCCGCGATTGGCGAGCGGATAATCCCAGTAGCCGCGCACGAAGAGGTAACCGCGCGGCGTCCAGTGGTAGCACGCCGGGCTCCAGAGGAAGCCGGGCCGAATCGGCTGCCAGAAACCCGGCTGCCAGACGTAACGCGTCTCACGATAGACCCACACACCGGGCGTGTAGAAACTGTTATCGTCCGGCGGCGGGACACTTGGGCCGTTGTCCACCGACGCGGGGGGCTGTGGCAGGTAGGGGATTTCCGGCTGGTCCTGCGGTGTCCAGAAGCCGGCGACCCAGCGCCAGCCGTCCGGCGTCTGCTCCCAATAGCCCTCGACGTACCGCTGCCCCGGAGGAGCGTCGCGGTAGAGCCCGCTGATCCAGATAAACTCGTTCCGCTCGGCATCCCAGGACCAGTAGCCGTTGAGCCACTGGACATTCGTCCCTTCGGGCGCTTGCGGGGGCGGCTCCTCCGGGATCGGTTGGGGCGGTGCCTGGGGCACGAGAGGGGCGGGGTCAGGCTGGAAGACGACCGGCTGGGCGAAGGCTTCGTGGATGGGACCACGGGCCTGCACCTCGATGGGATCGGGGTCTGCGACCGGCGTTTGGGCGTCGGCCGACCAGGAGAGCAGTCCGACGCCGAGCGTCAGGCTGGCCAGCAACAGGGAGCGGTGCAGAGTATTCATGGTATCACTATTGTAAGGAGTCAAGTCCAGGGCTGCGATGCGAAACACCTCGTTCTCTCAGAGGGAACGCCGCGAGAGCGCCGGTCTTGCGCCTTTTTCCCCTTCGGAAGTATCGCAAGCGACAATTCGTAGCCCGACTCTCTGAGTCGGGTGGGCGCTCCCGCTCCCGGCTTGGCCACTCCTGGCGAACGGCTGGCGTCAGCCGGCTGGTGCTGGCCTCACCAGCCGGCTTACGCCGGCCGTTCGCCAAAATCGCGAGGGGCACCCGTTATCAGAGTCAACAAGGGCTGGGCTGAAGTAATCTCCCTCGGCGTCCGATAACGGAGAAGAAGCAACCTCAGTCCGTGGCGTGCCCCGTCCTGTCCTTCCGGCCCCGAGGCAAATCGATGAGCAATCCCATCTCGCGGCGTGACGTGCTCAAGGTACTGGCAGCGCAAGGTCTGGCCGTGCTGCCCACGCCGCGGGCGGGAGCTGGGCCGCTGG
Organism: Gemmataceae bacterium; assembly: GCA_035637055.1. Classification (GTDB taxonomy): domain Bacteria; phylum Planctomycetota; class Planctomycetia; order Gemmatales; family Gemmataceae; genus DASPXY01. Next base: position 15,637 of record DASPXY010000259.1, read on the forward strand.
CGCGAGCGCTGCGGCCAGCGCCGGGCTGGGTGTCCGGCCACATGACCGGCGCCGCCGCCCTGACCGAGACGCTGCTGCAGGAGGGCGTTTGCTGCGTCTTCGGCATCCCCGGTGCCCAGCAGAATGAGCTATGGGATACTTTCAAGAGTAGACATCTCGGCTATCTCCTCGTCACGCACGAGTTTTCCGCCGCGACGATGGCCGACGGCTACGCCCGCAGCACCGGCAAGCCGGGCGTGCTGTGTGTCGTGCCCGGCCCCGGACTGACGAACGCCATCGGCGGCATCGGCGAGGCGCTGCTGGACAGTGTGCCGCTCGTCTGCATCGTCGGCGACGTGGCCCGCGGCGACAAGCACCACGCTTTCCAGGTCCACGATCTGCCGCAGGTCGGCCTGCTGCGTCAAGTGACGAAGGCCGTCTTCGAGGTGCAGGGAGCCGCCGATATTCCGCTCGCGGTGCGCGAAGCCTTTCGCCTGGCGGCGTCCGGCGAACCCGGCCCCGCCGGCGTGGTCATCCCGTACAACCTGCTCCTGGAGGCACATCAATATCATTCCGGTCCGCTGGGGCCGCTGCCGGTGCCCTTCGATGAAGCGGCCTTTCATCGCGCGTTGCACCTGCTGTCCGACCGCCGGTTGCGCGTCGGCATCTACGCAGGCTATGGCTGCATGGATTACGCCGAGGCCCTGGTGTGCATGGCGGAAACGCTGCAGGCCCCGGTGGCGACCAGCATTGCCGGCAAGGGAGTGATTCCCGAGACGCACCCGCTGTCGGTCGGCTGGGGCTACGGTCCGCAGGGCACGCATACCGCGGAGCAGGTCTTCAAGCACATCGACATGGTCCTGGCGATCGGCGTCCGCTTTAGCGAGGTGTCCACCGGCTTCTACAGTCAACCGCAACCGCGCCATCTTATCCATGTGGACATCAACCCGCACAACCTCGGCCGCGTGATGCGTACCGACGTGTGCGTCAATGCCGACTCCGGCCTGTTCCTCAACACACTCCAGCAGCACGCCGACCAGATCCGCCGCCCGTGCAACCCTCGGTTGATCGAGCAGATCCGCGCCCTGCACGCCGCGGAGCAGCGGAGTCACGCCGAGATCCACGCCCGCTGCGGCACGGACCCGATGGCGTTCATCCTCGCCCTGCGCCGCGCCACCTGCGCCGACGCATTGGTGTTTGTCGATGTGACCTGTTCGCAATACTGGATGACCGAGGCGTTCACTGCCTGCGGGCCGCGCACTTTCTTCAACCCGACGAACAACCAGGCGATGGGCTGGTCGATCCCGGCGGCCATCGGTGCGCAGCGCGTCCATCCCGGACGACAAGTCGTGACCTTCACCGGCGATGGGTGTTTTCTGATGTCGGCGGTAGAAATCTCGACGGCGGGCCGCGAATGTCTGCCGGTCAAGTTCTTCGTGCTCGACGACCAGGCGTATCACTACATGCAGTTGCTGCAATTGCCGGCGTACCTGCGAACAACGGCGACAATGCTGGCGCGGCTGGACTATCGGGCGCTGGCGCAGGGGCTGGGGGTGGCGTATCAGGAGATCAACACGTCGGACAACCTGGAGGCATGCATTCGCGGGGCACTGAGCCATGACGGGCCGGTGCTGGTGCGCGTCGTCACGGACTACCGCCGCCGGCCGATCCGCTGGATCGACGCCGCCCGGAATCGTTTCATTCGCGAGTTATCGTTCGAGCAAAAAGTGCGGTTCCTGGCCCGGATCGGTTCGCGGGCGCTGGAGTTCCATTCTCAGAACGACTGACCGGCCAGGTCAAGCGCCGCACCGCCGGGAAGCAGAAGCCCCGCGTACCGCTCTCTCGCTCTCCCTGCCGTTGACAGCCACCGGGTTTACCACTACTGTAAATTACACATTCCAAGGGGCCGTGGCGCAATTGGGAGCGCGCTAGAATGGCATTCTAGAGGTTACGGGTTCGATCCCCGTCGGCTCCACTTCACCCCGCGCGACCGCTGCGGGTACAATCACCAGGGGGGCGGTTGGCGGACGTAGATCACCGCTGGCCGTCCCCCGCTCTTTTCCCCACCGCTCCCCCAGAGCTCCAGCACCTTCCCGCCGGCGGCGCCTCAGCTGAGCCGTTCATTACTTTCAATCCCTGCCTGGGGGCTCTTCCCCGCCGCGATCGCGGTGATCGCGGCGATCGACGCCTGCCCCATCGTGCCTCACTGTGCGTCAAAGCGCTATTTTCTGTCAGCGCGCGCCTGTACACCTTGACGGCCGCGGCTCGCTCGGCGAGTGTATACACGCCTACGGCGTGCAAGAGCACTTCCTCTTACCACGTCCACGTGCTCGTGCTCGTGCTCGTGCTCAGAGGAAGAGGAATTGCACCGCCGCGGCCCGCGGACGTGCTCGCCGGCTGTGATCTACCCGCTGCTCGGGGCAGCGGCCCAGACCATCGAGCAGGAGGCCGCGGCCACCACCGAGGCGGTTCCCCATGCCCGTCTTCTGGGACGATGGTCCGTCCCCTTCCGACCTCCCACGCCACGGCCCCCAGGTCTTCAGCGTCCGCCCTCGCGGCGAGGCCGTCGTCTGCTTCCTCGGCCAGCCGGTCGGGGTCTGGGTTCACTGGATCCCTGACCCTGATGCGAAGCCGAAGGGCCGCACCGTGCCCTGCCTGCAGAGCGAATGCGTGCATTGCCCTGACGCCCGCTTGCGGCGCAACGGTTACGCCCCGGCCCTCCTCTGGCAGCGGGTCGAGGTGACCGAGCCCTCGCCGGCCCTCGACGACTGGCCCAAGCACCCGGACGGCACCCGCTTCACCTTTGCTGAGGCCAAAGCCGCCGGCTACCGGCCAGCTCCCAAACCTGACCCGCCGCCGCGCTCCCGCGGTCAG
>DASPXY010000260.1:0-2932 GCA_035637055.1 Gemmataceae bacterium
CGGACGCGCACCGCCCGGGAAACGAGGAGTGAGCGTGGGAATGGGCCACGACCGTTCAGGAGAACCCAGTGATGCACAACCCCTGGAACCCGATGCCTGATGAAGTCCGCGAGTGGGCGTATGACCCGGAATCGCTGGAGCCCTGTGAAGACTGGGATCTGGCCTTATGCTGGGCGCAACATGAGCGTGCCTACCTGGAGTTGGCTTCCGATGAGTCCTGCCCGAAGAGACGCTACTTCCTTGGTGTGCTGTACCTGATGGTCGGTGATGCGGTTCGGTCGGATTTCCGGAGTCGCCCTCGGCCGCTCATCGAAGGCCTGATCGCTGGGGGCGATGACTACCGGCATCCTGACATCAAGCAGTGGCAAGAACGGTCACGGCAGTTGCTGAAACGGCCGGATTTGTTTGATTACGATCAGTGGTGCTGCGGAGGGTTTGCCCGAGAGAATGAGGGTTAGGGTGGTCCAGCACCCCGATCGTTCCTCTGACTGCCTTGCTGGTCACAGGACGTAGTATTCCTCGGGAACGGTCTCCGCCGGTCGCCAGCCGATCTCCCCCGCGCAGAGGGAAAGTGGTGAACGAGCGGCGGGGTTTATCCCCGCCGTCTGGCCAGCGGGGATAAACCCCGCCGCTCGTTCCCTTTTCCTGTTACGTGCGGCTATTTCGCCGTGCAGGACGCCTCGTCTCAGGGGATCCTCGGGATCCTACGCCCCCGCCACCATGGCCGCAACCTGTCGCCAGCCAGTGACAGAACCCTGACAGCGGACCTTTCTACTGTCCGCAAAATGAGGACATTTCTCTTGTTGCCTGACACCGCGCGGCGATTTCAATTGCGGACGACCCGCTCAGCCGCTAAACTTCTTATATCCCGATGTCAGGATCTATCCAGGAATGCGTTCGAGTTGCGCTCGCGACAAGCCGGCCACGGCCCCACGGAACGGGAAAGGCGTCAGCGGTCGACCGGCCCAGCACGTGCGGTGACCGACCGAAGGAGTCTGGTAATGCTCAGTGAAACCGAGAACCGCGCCGCCAAGTTGGCCGTGTCTCGGTACGGCGCTGACCGCGTCCGCGTCGATCAGGCCGTGCAGGCCGTCACCCGGGCTCGCGGCGCGGGTCAGGCCGCCGACCTGCTTGAGGCACTCGTGCGCGGCGGACAGCTCACGTCTGCGCAAGCGCAAGAGCTGCGCCTTGCGCTCGACTCCACCCAACTCGACCCCACCGCCCAGGCCAACGGTCATGCCAACGGGCGTGGGCGCGAGAAGTCGCAAGAACCCCGCGATGGCGCGAACCGCACCCCGAACCTCGACGATTCCCAGGAACTGCGCTACCTCGGAGAGTATCGCATCCTGCGCCGGCTCGGCGAAGGGGGCATGGGGGCTGTCTATCTCGGCTATCAGGAGACCGAAGACCACAAGGTCGCCATCAAGGTGCTCTCCGACCATCTCGCGGGGAATCAGTCCTCGGTCGATCGCTTCTACCGCGAGGCCAAGAGCGGCGCCCTGCTCAATCACCCCAATATCGTTCGGAACGTCGCGGTCGGCCAGGACCGCACCACTGGCAAACACTACCTGGTGCTGGAGTATATCGACGGTCCCAGTGCCCACACCCTGCTCGCGCGCCACGGCCGGCTCTCAGTTGCCGACGCGGTCCACATCACCCTCGACGTGGCGCGGGCGCTGGAGCATGCCCACTCGCGCAATGTTGTCCACCGCGACATCAAGCCGGACAACATCCTGGTCACGACGACCGGCATCGCCAAGCTCGCCGACCTCGGCCTGGCCAAGCGCACCGACGAGGCCAGCCACCTGACCGCCACGCGCCAGGGCTTCGGCACGCCCTACTACATGCCCTACGAGCAGGCGATGAACGCCAAGTACGCCGACGGGCGCAGCGACATCTATGCCCTCGGCGCGACGCTGTATCACCTGGTCGCCGGGCAGGTGCCGTTCCCGGGCATCAACCATCTCGAAATCCTCGACAAGAAAAACCTCGGGTTCTTCGCGCCAGCCAGCAGCGTCAATCCCGAGGTGCCGCGGACGCTCGACCAGATCCTGGAGCGGATGCTCGCCCGCGATCCGCAAGACCGCTACCAGACGGCGAGCGAACTGATCGTCGAACTGGAACGCGCCGGCCTTGCCGCCCCGGTGCCGAGTTTTGTCGATGCGGAGGTGGCGTTGCAAGATCCTCTCGTCCGCGAACGGCTGGCGATGGCTGCCCAACCGACGGCCATGGACGTACGGGGGCAGGACGTGACGGCCCCGAGTGGGCGGGCGCTCGGCGATCCGGATATTTGGTATCTGCGTTATCGGGATCGTCACGGCCAGTCCTGCAAAGCCAGGGCGACGACCCAGCAGATCGTGCGGCGGTTGCGGGACGGCAAGCTGCCGCGCGAGGCCGAGGCCGCTCACGAACCCCACGGCGAATTCCTGCCTCTTAGCCGTTATCGTGAGTTTCACGAGGTGCTGTCGGCGCGCTCGCGTTCGGCGAAGTCCGCCCCGCGCAATGGCCGCGCCGGGCGGGAGCGGCCCGGACAGCCTACCGTTTCCGGCGAAGGACCGAAGTCGGCCCTGGCGCTGCCCAGTCGTTGGTGGCTGTTGGTCGGTCTTGGCCTGGGCCTGGCGACGCTGGGCGGCCTCATCCTGGCAAGGGTCCTGTAGGCAGGGATCAGGGATCAGGGACCGGGAGGGATGCGACATGGAGTGGGCGGCCCGGATATTCTCGAGTGACCTGCAGCAGCTCGCCGAGATGCGCGCCTTCGTCCGCGATGTTTGCCGGCGAACCTGGGGCGTCGCGGCCGGCGATGAAGCGCTGGCGCAACTCGACCTGGCCATGAGCGAGGCGGCGGCGAACGTGATCCGCCATGCCTACCGCGGCGAAGCGGGCCGGCCGATTGAGGTGATCGTCGATGCCGACGCTGACCGCGTCTGCGTCG
>DASPXY010000261.1:0-3546 GCA_035637055.1 Gemmataceae bacterium
AACGGCGATTGTGGCCAGGGCAACAAGAGAGCGGATCATGGGGGGAACTCCTGCACGTTCACTAGGACGATGAATTGATCATAGCCGCTTGCGCGTCAGCGTGGAAGACCGAGGCCCGATGACACAAGCCCGGAGCGCCAGCGACGGGACGGGAGCAGGCTACGGTCCTGGCGCTGGCGCTCCGGGCTTGTCTGTCCCGGCGCTGGCGCTCCGGGCTTGTGTCAAACCGACTCGCGGCCAGGATAGCGAGCCGGAAAACGAGGTCGGCCCCGCGAGGGCAGCGTTCTCGCGAGGCCGACAGGTTTCCTGCGTGCGCTGACGTCTCAGTCCGGGAAAGTACGTGGCCGGCGGACAATCGCCAGCTCCGCGATCTCCAGGCGACGCGAGGAAACCAATTCCGGTGCAGATTCCAACACGCTGTCCAGGTTCGGGGAGAGTTCCGCGCCTTTCTTGGCGGGCGCTTTCTTGGCCCCAGGCTTCTTGTCTCCAGGCTTCTTGGCGCCGGGCTTCTTGGTAGCCTTCTTGCCCTTGGCCGGCGTGCCCTTCTTGCCTTTCTTGCCTGGGACGGCCTTCTTCTTCTGCTGTTCGCCCTGCTCGACGAACAGGGTGCTTGAGTCGTCGTCCTCGTCGAGGAGGTTCGCAAACGGCGAACCGGCTGGGAGGCCGGCTTCGTCCTCGGTGGCGTACTCGCTCGCCACGCTGTCACTGATGTCGAAGGAGAGCAGCCCGGCGACGAAGATAAACGCCGCCGCAAGAATGACGACCTTGCGCATCGTGATACTCCAGAGTCCCCAATTCTGTCGGCACGCCAGCAACCACCGCGCACGGCCTTGGGGGCTCCAGGAGGCCGCACGGGTGTTGTTTGTGGTAAGAAAGCAGGTGGAAAACCGGCCCCAAGGCAACCAACCCGGCGGCCTTGTAGGGACGAGGCAACACGATCATCCTCTCAACGCAGTGATCGAGGATTCGTGAGCAGAAAAATTGCACCGAGGTGGAAGAGGGTGCCCTCGGGATTTTGGCAGGTTCTGGCGAACGGCCGGCGTCAGTCAGCTGACGCCGGCCGTTCGCCTGCGTTTTGCACAACCACTTCCTTGTCCAGGCACTCGGGACCGATCAAGAGCGGGGCTGTTGGCCCTGGAGCCCGGTCGGAGAAGTCCCGGCAGCACCTCGTTCTTCGTCGCGGATAAAAGCGAGGGCGGCGAACAGAACGAAGGCCCCCAGTTCAACGGTATCTTCGGCTGGCCCCGTCACCTTCTCGGGCGCGGCTTCTTGGCCTTCGCGGGCGAAGTAACTGTCGCGCGCCTGGGACTGGTCCGAGGTGATCGGCTGCTGGCCGAGGATCGCCTCGACCGAAGAAGGAGCCACACCAGGCAGCAGATGCGGTGGCGCGGCCGGACGGGACTCTTGCTTCGGGATCTCTCTCGGTTCGGGCAGCAGTTCCGGACTCCTGGTCTGGATCTGGCTCGGCAGTTCTGGACCTCCCGGCCCCCCGAGCAAGATGAGCGAAGACGGGGCCGCGGCGCCGGACACGATCACAGAGCCTCGGTTCGGGGCAGACTGGGCGGAGATCCTGTCAATGACCGGCAGTCCGGCGTCCACGCGGCCGGAGGCGGGGAAAGCAACGCGGTCCATCGGGATCGCGGTGAGAGGGAAGTCGTCCGGGGCGGCGAAACCATCGGCGCCGCCCTTGTGACCCGGCTGCTCGGCCTGCCCGCCGCCCCCCTGGATCGGGTTCCCGTTGAGCGTCTGGGTGCTCGACACGGGCACGGTGGGCGAAGCCCCACTGCCGAAGTTCAGCGTCATGGCGTACTTGCCTGTGCTGAAGGCGGTGCTGCCGGCGCCGGCTACCTTGACGTAGAATTGCTGCCCCGCAGTCACGCCGTTGACGGTCATCGCCAGGGTACTGCCGTTCAGTTGCCCAGAGCCAGACGCCGACGCAAGCACCGTGCTGCCGTCCGCCGCATAGACGGTCGCCGCCGGCGTCAACAAACTCAGGCCCGTGCTCTGCACGTTGACCGTGAACGTGCCGCTGGTGGTGGCCGGGGCGCTGACTGTGTAGTAATCCGCGTCGGTCGTGGTGGTGACATCACCTGTCACCAGCGCGGTCAGCGCGGTGGGGTCGAGCAGGGAGTTCACATCGGTGGCCGTCGTGACCGTGCCGTTGGAGGCGGCAGCATCATAGGCGTCCTGGCCGCGGGCGCCGCCGCTGTAGACGGCGCGAATGCCGTCAATGTCGTCGCCCGCCAGCGAGCGCTTCGCGGTGGTGTAGAGGCCGAACATCTCCGCCGTCGTGATGAGGCTGTGGTTCAGACCCAGGGTGTGGCCGAACTCGTGCGCCGCCACGGTGAAGACGTCGAAGCAGAAGCCGTTGATGTTCCAGGTCAGCCCGGTATTGAACTGCACGTCGCCCGCGATGGAGTAGTTGTTCAGCGGTGGCGGCATGTAGGCCTGGGCCAGCGTGGTGGTGCCGAAGTAGTAGCCGCCGATGCGGACGTCGCCCATGCCAGAGTCGCCCTGCTGGTAGCCGCCCTGGCCGATGGGTGTACCGTTGTCGGCAACGATGGTGAAGTTCAGGTTCGTTTGCTGCGCCCAGCTCTGGGCCGCACGGAGGATCTCCGCCTGCCACACCGCGGCCGAGCCGAACTTGGCGTTGAGCTTCTGGAACAGGTTGCTGGTCGCGTAACCGCTGCCGGTCACCCCGACGATCGTCCCGTCGGGGACGAAACTGATGGTCACCAACTCCGGGTGAGGCCAGGCGCCGCCGGAGAGGGCGTAGGGCACGACTCGGGACTCCAACGCTTCGACCTGGAGCCGGGCACGCGGGCCGGCGAGGGGATGGCGACGGTGTGTACGCCAGTGCGGCGCTTTCCCAAAGAAGGACATGGGGAGCATCCTCAAGGGCTGGGGGGATCGCGTAGTGGAACGACCGCGGTTACGTCAATGACAGCGGGGCCATGGTTTGGCAGGCGACCTTGCGTGTGATCCGGCCGCGGAAAACCGCGGCAACCACCCGCTTTCCTCAGCGGGTTTGGGGCCACTCCGAAGGGAGGGAAGGACCGGAAAAGCGGGGGCAGGCACAGGATAACTGGCATGAGCCGCGCGCCTTTGCGGGCTGCTCCTTCGTTTCACGAATGATAAGCGTACCAGGCCCGAAGTGTTTCGCAAGAGAAAAATGTCATATTCGATCGGAATAATCAGGTCGCAGAGCCCTGTTTACGTCCAAATTCTGTGCCCCACAACTGAATTCTGAGGCGAGCCAATAAAACGCAAAAAGTCCAGCTGTGTTTTGGGAAAAAAAGCTACCTTTCCGTGGAAGCGATCACCTGCGCCAACGGCGCCCTGCTTTTCCGGGCTCCCCGCGGCGGCCCTCTCGTGACAAATAAGTCACGCCTGCGCTAGAGTGGTCCCGCGTCCGGGTCGCTTCCCTCGAAGGCGGTCCAAAGGTGGTACCGCAGTCCCACCCCGCCGGGCATCCCCCCCTAGCGCACTCACGGTCATTCGTGCGGAGCAACGTATCGTGTCCACCCTCCTACAAGGTTCTCCTCG
>DASPXY010000262.1:0-2326 GCA_035637055.1 Gemmataceae bacterium
TACCGACTGCGTGCGGGTACGGTTCCCCCCGCGAAAACCGTAGAGGCGATACCGCTGGACATCCTGCGGGCCGACGACGCCTGGCTGAAGGTGACGCAGGCGCCGGAGGGCGATGGCGAGGTACGCCTGCACATTGAGTTGCAAGCGGATGCTGAGGCCGGTCGGGTGCCGCCGCCGCGCGGCTTCCTGATCGAGGCCCGTCGCGGCGAGCGCACGTTTCATCACAAGGTCGCGGTGCCGCTGGACACCGAGCGCGATCGGCCGCGGCTTTTGCTCGGCGCCGCTCCGGGGCAGCCGGTGCCGTCGCTGAGCGAGATCCGACTGCGCCCGGGCAAGGTGCGGCAGTCGTTCTACCTCTTCGTTCGCAATCCCAGCAGCACGACGCGCAAACTGACGGTTGAACTGAAAACGGGCAACTCGCTGCTCAAGCCTGTCGCGGTGACGGTGACTGTCGGGCCGAACAAGACGGAGCCGGTGCCGCTGCCGGAAGCCCCGAGAATTGAGCCGGCGCCGAAACAGCCCGCCGAGGTGCCGGAGTTCCAGGGGCCGTTGACGGTGCGTTTGCTCGACGCGGACCGCGGCAACGCAGAACTGGAGGAGCGGCAGTTTCGCGTCGAGGTGATGAACCCGCGCGAGTACGTGCGCGTCCGTGAAGTAAAGTTCACACCGGGGAGCGCCGCCGACGCCTTCAACCACAAATTCACTCTGCAATTGATGGCCGCCCCGGCAACGGACGGCCCCGACATTCCCGTCGCGTTGGTGCTGCCGCACGACCGTATCCCCGGACTGCTCGGAGCACAGGACGTTGTCGTTCGCGGCAAGTTGCCGGGGAAGCGGGCGCCGGAGCCGGCGACGCTGACCCTGCTTGCCCAGAAGATCCAGCTGGCCGACGACGAGGACGAGGACGGCACCGCCTACGTTGATGTGGATGGCTACGAGCGGGCGTTTCTCTTCCGCACGACGTTTGCGCGGCGCGGCGATCCGCTGACGCCGCGCTGGGATGGCCGGCCAGCGGTTCGGTTCCGTGGGGGCAATTTCGTGCGGGCCGGCGCCAATCTCGGCGTCGAGGCCGACAACGCGCCTTACGGGGCGATGCTGGAATACAGCTGGGGCAGGTTGCAGGCCGGCGAGTTTGTCGAGAAGTCGCCGCCGGTGCGGTTGCCGGGGGCACGGCAGGCGGTGATCGTCCTCCCGGCGGGCGGTTCCGGCGGGGCGCTGGTGTTCGAGGCGTCGGTGAAAGACTGGGCGATACCACTGGACGTGCAAGGCTGGCGCGACCTGCGCGTGCGCCTGCTCGACAGTGGCGGCCGCGAACTGGCGCAGGCGCTGCACAGCGTCACGATGGACGAAACCGAGCCGGACCTGGTGCGGTTTGTCGAGGTGCCGCGGAAGGCGAAACGCGGCACGACGGTGTTGCTCAAGGCGACGGGCCGCGACGCCGAATCAGGGATTCGTGAGGTCGCCTTCTTCGTCGGCAAGCCGGTGGAGCGGAAGTTGCCGCCGAACGCGAAGCTGGTGCCGGCGGAGCCCGTGGATCAGGGCAAGACGACCTGGGCGGCGAAGGTGCCGCTGCCGGAGGATCGCAAGGGGCCGACGGAGGTGAGCGTCGTGTTCACCAACCGTGTCGGCCTGAGCAGTTTCGCGACGGCGACCATCGAACTGATGGACACGGACCCGAAGACGACCGGGCCAGGGAGCATCCGCGGCCGGGTGCTGGAGGGAACACGTCCGCAAGGAGATCTTGAGGTGGCGCTGCAGGACGAGAAGGGAGCGGTGAAGGACCGAACGAAGACGAAAGCGGACGGCACGTTCGTCTTTGCCGAGGTACCGGCGGGCAAATATCGCGTATGGGCGTTTCGGCCGGAGGCGCAGCGGCGCGGCTTCGCGCCGGCGGTGGTGCGGCCGAACCAGGAGACGCCGGTGCGGATAGAATTGTCGCTGGTGTCAGGATTGCGGTAAGAAGGAGGGATCATGCGCCGCTTTGCTGCCCTTCTGCTGTCTGTCGGTACAACGGCCGTGCTGTCGGCTACACCGGACCTGGACGAAGGCCGTAAGCGGTCCGACGTGGGCGCCATGGTTCATCCGGATACACCGTGGCGCGGGGGCTGGCGCGAGCCTGTGAACCCACAGGGACTGTGTCGTTTCCACTATTATCGCGATAAGCTGACGATCACCCTCCCCGGCAAGGACTTCGGTCTCGATGTCCACAGGGGGCGCCTGAATGCCCCACGCCTCCTCCGTACCGTGCGCGGTGACTTCCTCCTGCAGGTGCGGGTGGCCGGGACGTTTCGGCTCGCCAGCGATATGGACAATCCCCAGACAGGCT
>DASPXY010000263.1:0-3894 GCA_035637055.1 Gemmataceae bacterium
ACGAACGAAGACGACAACACCCGAAATAGACAGAAGGGACCGTCGCGCCGAGATCGCCCGACCGCTTTTCCGGCGGAGACTACTGGCATCGGAGGCAAACCGCGGGAATAATGAAAGGGAAGCGTAAGCCGCAAGTGATGCGCCACGAGCGAAGCGACCTCGCCTCGCGACTCATCGCGCGCGACTCATCGCTTCGCTGAACCGGGCTCGCGTCCTCAGAGAGGTTTCACTCATGTCGCACGTCAGGCATTTCCGGCATCTTCGCTTCTGGGCCAGTTGCGGGCTTCTGGCCGTGCTCCTCGTCGGCGCCCTCGGTGCCCCAGGGTTCGCCGCGCCCCCCGACCCAGTGGAAGAACTGCGCCAGGGGTTGTTAACCCAGAGCCGGGACGAACGCAACGAGGCGGCCCTGAAATTCCGCAGGGAGAACCTTCCCAAACTCATCGCAGCGATCAAAACCATCGGGGACATGCGCAAGGCTCTGACGCTGAGCGAGTGGAAGGACCTCAGCACGTCGCGCGAGATCCAGGTGATCGACCAATCGAATCGCCAACGGCTCGGCGAGAACTTCATGGCGGCGGTGAAAACGGTCGTCGCGAAGGGCGACACGACGAGCCGGTTGGCCGTCGCCGCACTGCTCGGTGAGATGACCACCGACGTCCGCGCGCTGGATCCCGCCGACCGGAGCGGCTTCGGGCGAGGGCTGGCGCCGATCCTGGTCGGACTGCTGCAGGATCGCGACGGGGAGGTGCGCGCCGCCGCCGCCCGCGCACTGGGCAAGGTCAACCCGGTGCCAAGCGCCACGGTAGCGGCACTCAAGATCCTGCTGGCAAAGGGCAGCATCGCCGACCGGCGGGCAGCGGCCGACGCTCTGGTTAGCCTGGTGCAGGTGCCCGCCCGGCTGCGGCGGGTCGGCACCACGCAGACGGGTGTTCTGGCCTTCGACGAAGACATCATCGACGCGGCCAAGGAGGTGATTGCCACCGCGGCCTTGCCTTTGAAAGACAGTGACGTGCAGGTCCGGCGCATCGGCATCACCGCGCTGCTCCAGGCGACAGCGGCCTTTCGGGAATTGGTCTTCGACGCGGTCGCGGCCAAGGATTTCCCGGCGAAGGGACGCGACCGAACGCCGGATGAAGAGAAGATCATCCGCGCGTACCAGAAAACTGTGCTGCAGGAGCAGGCAAACTTCAAGCCATTGATCCAGACGGCGCAGGACCAGGCCCGCACCTTGGCGCAGGCGCTGACGGACACCGACAGTGAGGTCCAGGAGAAGGCCCGGCAGGCCCTGGAGATGTACGGCAGCGCCCGGCTGCGGCTGCGGCGGCGCATTGCCAGCGTGGAACTGCCGCCCGCGGCAGATGAGTTGATCCTGGCCATCGCGCCCGCGTTGAAGGTGGTGCAGCAAGGCGTGCGCGATCCGAACGTGCAGGTGCGGCGCTCGACTCTCGACTTCCTCGAATCGCTGGAAGAGAACGCTGCGCCGGCCATTCCTGGCATCGTCGCGGCGCTTTCCGACCCGGATCGCTTCGTGCGCTGGGCAGCAGCGCGGACACTGGGCAAGATCGGGCCGATCCGGATCGAGTTGACGGTGCCTGCCCTGGCGCGGCTGCTGCGGGATCCCGATCTGGACGTGAGTCTGGTTGCTGAAAACACGCTCAAGAGTTTTGGTGCCGACGCCAAGGCCGCTGTTCCGGACTTGATCGCGGCGACGCGGGTGGGGGATGCGGAGGCGCGTGTGGCCGCTCTGCAGACATTGGCGAGCGTCGGTGTAGCCGATGCGGCCAGCAGCATTCCCGCGGTGATCGACGCTCTCGGCAACACCGATGCCAGGGTGAGGCGGACCGCCGCCGAGACCCTCGGTTCCTTCGGCCGCTCCGCCAGCGCCGCGGTGCTGCCGCTGCGGCAACTGTTGCAGGACGAAGATGCGGAAGTTCGCCGTGCCGCCAGCGATGCCCTGCTGAGCATCCAGCCGATCGGCAAGTGATTGCGCCTTGGGGCGAGAGGTCGTGTCCGGCAACCCGGAGGGTTGCCCGGAGATCCGTCCTCTCGCCCTCAGGTCTCATCCCAGAAGATGGTCAGACAACGGCGACACTGGCCGATGAGGTACTCGGCTTGCCGGGACGAGAGGAAGGTGAAGGTACACTTCTCCAGCATGGGCAACGATTGACCGCAACGGCAGTTCTTGCCGCCGGGCCGGTTCATGCCGAAGAGATGCTTCCACATCTGCAGGCTGAACACGCTGCCCTTGGCGCCGTCCTCTCCGAGAAAATGGCTCAAGCGATACCAGGGGACGTCGAGGGGCGAACGAAAGCCGATCCGGTGGCACGCCTCGACGATGGCGTACGACGGGGCGTCACAATCGATCTCTAGCGGCCCAAATTGGCTGGCCATACTCGTTCCTCCCGCCCGGCCGGCCTCCTCTCCCGCGGCGTCGTCGAGCGGCCGGGCGCTACCCGACGGCCTTGCTGATCCATAAAGCCAGCAATTTCCATGCCGGTCGCCGTAGGTGCCGCTTCCGGAGCGCGGGCGTCCCGCCCGCTTCTGCGAGGTCGCGATGCGGGCGGGACGCCCGCTTCTGCGAGGTCGCGATGCGGGCGGGACGCCCGCGCTCCGGAGGCATGGGCTTGCAGACAAACGCTTATTCCTCGAACAGGACGACGCTGGCCGTGAAACCGTGGATGAAGTTCTGCCCGCCGATCGGTCCCAGTTCGCCCTGCGCGAAGAAGCCGGCCAGCGGCAACTCGCCGGCCTCGGTCCGGATCACGCCGGCGTCGTGATCGGGCTGCGGGAAGAGGCGCGTACCGCGGCCGTTGCAGGTGAAGAGCAGCGCACCCGCCGGTTTCGCCTCGTGGGCGCTCAGGTCGATTTGCAGGAGTTCGTGCAGATCCTCGTCGGCGCTCTCGGCGTCGCGCACCTGAAATTGCACGGTCTGGCCGACGCGCACCCTGTCGGTGATGGCAAGCGCGCCGCTGCCGCTGTCCAGGCCGATCACGTTGCGGATCAGGAAGTCGCCGCGCTGGAACTCGCTCTTGTACTCGTTGATGACGCGGCCGACGTGCAGGCCGCGCCGCATCAGTTCGCGGTCGTGGGGTGAGACCTCTTCCCAGATCGCTTGCAGCTGCGTCAGCGGCGGCTTGCCGCTCAGTTCGAGGATGATGTTGTCGCGGGCGCGCGTGACGATCATGTGCTTGCCGATTGGCCGGCAGCCCTGCGAGACGACCCCGCGCACCCCGAGAGCACCCTGCAGTAGCACGCCGACGGCGCCGTCGGTCACGACGCGATTGCCCAGCATCATGCGGCACTGCCCCTCGCCGCGCACGCCGCTGGCCATCCCGCCCATGACGCGCACCCCGCGGTGAGCCTCGTTCATCTCCTTCAGGAAGGGGTCTACCGGGAACGTGTACGGATCCGCCAGGAGCAACATGAGTTGCTGGCTCGGGTCGGCGGCCTCGCTCAGCTGGTAGGGCCAGCCCATGATGCTGTGGCCCTCGGGCGTCGGTTCGTGGGCGAGGTGGAAAGGCGTCAGCGTGACGCCTTTCGTCCAGCGGCCCAGCCACAGGCTCAGCGCCGGTCCATCCTCGACTTCGCGGCCATTGCCGACGATGGCCTCGCCGGGGCAACCGAGCAGGCAGCGCGGCTGCAGGATTTCGGCGGCCTGCTTGACCAGGTCGGCGACGCTATCGCGGTGATGATTGGAATAGAACGCCAGGGCCAGGTCGGGGGGGCCGCCCAGCGGCTTGAGTGTCTGCGTGCAAAGGGCCTCGAAGGCCGTGCGGGAGTTTGCCTCGGTGGACAGGGCAGCGGCGAATGGCATGGGTCTACCCCTTCCTGTGTTCCCGCTTGCGGGTGAGCGCAGTTTTCCTCCCCTCTCCCCTTGCGGGAGAGGGGTTGGGG
>DASPXY010000264.1:0-5849 GCA_035637055.1 Gemmataceae bacterium
TCCGCACGATGAGCGGGAGAGTGTCGGTCTCCTTGACTTCGACCTCGACGGAATCGTGTCGCCTGAGTTTGGCCACCCGCGGTGGCGGGGGTACTTTCCCCTTCGCATCCTTCTTGCCAACTTCCGCCTGGAAAGCCTTGATTTGTCCGAGGTTGGCCCGGTTCCGGACCCAGGCCGGCAGACTTTGCAGTCCCTTGTCCGGGATCGGCTCATGAGCGGCCCCCGGCAGGATGTCGGGCAAGGAAGGCTGCCACACCCCCGGAAGGGTGAGCAGATCGCGGATCTTCTCCTGGTTCTGCCAGGCGACGCTGACGACCAGGCGACCGCCGCGGCGCACCCATTCGGCGAGGGCCTCCAGACGCGGCCGATTTTCCGTCCGCAACAAGTCGTCGAGGAAGTCCTTCTTGCTGGTGGTGAGGATGAGCAGGTCAACGCCATCGTAGCCGCGCCAGTTGCCGGGGAGGCGGTGGACCTGGGTTTCATAGGCGACCGATTGCAGCGGTGGTTTCTGCTGCCGCGCCTCGGCGATGGCAAGCATGGCGTCGTGCAAGTCCACGATGCGCGAGCCGATCGTGACGTACAGGTGCTGTTGGAGTGGGAGCCCGGGAAACGTCATGTCGAGGGATTCACCCGACTGCCCGCCGACAGTCTGCACCCGGAGGCTGACCCGCGCCTCGACCGCAGAGGGCTTCACGTAGGCCGTCAGGTACACCTGCTGGTCCCGTGCTTCATCCCAGTGGAAGCGGAAGGGCTGAAGAGAGATATTTGGGAGATCGTCGCTGTCCACGGTCTGGGTGCGGATTTCACCTTCGACGTAGCCATCGCGCCGACGCGGTAACTTGATATTGCCGGAAGGGTCGAAGACGAGGGTGATGTGGAGGGGTGTCCACAGCCCCGGCTTGAAGGCGCCCGGTCCGAAGGCGGCCTCCTCGCCATCCTTGCTTCTGGGCACGCGCGCAAAGCCGATCTTGACGTCCTTGCGTTTCTCGTCCCCTGCCTTCACCTCCTTGATTCTGAGGCGGACGCTTGTGGGCTGCTGCGCTATGGCCGCGGGCGCAGGGCACAGGAGGACGGCACAGACCAGGCAGACAAGGGGCAAGTGACGCATGGGGTTATCCGTCAAGCAAGCCCACGGGTCGCAACCCGTGGGCGGTCCGGGACCGATCAAGGTTTCGCCGCCTGGTCGCACACACAGGGAACGCGCCCACAACCCGGACAGCCAGCGCCGTACTTGGCCTGGACCGCCGCTTCGAGATCGACGCCGACGTTGTTCGCGAGCGTCGCGAGCCAGGCCAGGACGTCGGCAAACTCGGCGGCGCGTTCTTCGGGGGTACCGCCGCGCAAGGCGCTGGCGAGTTCGCCGATCTCCTCCATGAACCACATGAACGTCCCTTCGACGCCGCGGCGGCGGTCCTTGGCGTCGTAGGTGTCACGGATCACCTGCTGTAACTGTCCGAGCGTGAACGCCATCGACCCTCCGAATCAGAGCCGCAACCCCTCCCCCCAACCCCCTCCCCGCAACGGAGAGGGGGAGCAAGCCAAGCAGTATCTCTTCTTCTCCCCCTCTCCTTGCAGGGGAGGGGGGTTGGGGGGAGGGGTTTCGCGGCTCATTCGCCCAGCAATTTCTTGAGCTGCCGCAACTCCTCTTCCTTGCCCTGTGGCTGCAGGGACTCGCGCAGCAACCGCTGCGACTCGGCGTCCGTCACCTCGATCTCCAGCGCCTGTCGCGCGTAGCGCTCCGCCTCGGCGTGCTTGCCGGCCTTCGCCAGCAGCTCGGCCAGTTTGCGCCGCACCGACAGGTCGTCGGCATTCGTCGGCGCCAGTTCCTTGAGGACGTCGATCAACTTGGCGTCATTCTTGCCCTGCGTGTACGCTTTCCCCAGTTCGACGAGCCATGTACTCTCATACGGTTCCGCC
This sequence comes from Gemmataceae bacterium, assembly GCA_035637055.1. Lineage (GTDB taxonomy): Bacteria > Planctomycetota > Planctomycetia > Gemmatales > Gemmataceae > DASPXY01. The sequence continues at coordinate 1,918 of DASPXY010000264.1, forward strand.
TTGCGTCCGAGTTCGTACACTTCCGCCGCCTCGGTAAATTTCTTGTTCTCGAAGAGCAACTTCCCCAGCAACTTGAGCACCTTGGGCTCAGGCGCCTTGACGTCCACGGCGTTCTCGAGCGTCCGATGCGCCGATTGCCCGTCGCCGGCGCCCAGTTGCACTCGGGCAAGCACGTACGAGGCCAGCGGATGAGCCGCCTTCTTCGTCAGCGCCGCCTCGGCCAGCTTGGCCGCCTCCTTCACATCGCCGACCGCGAGGTGTTGCTCGGCGAGCTTGGCCGCCAGGTCGGGGTTATCGGGATCCTTGGCGTGCGCCTTGCGCAGTTCGCCAAAGCTTAACACTTTCTCCGGCACCTTGCCGGCGATCTTCTCGACCAGCGCCTCCAGGTGCTTGCGATAGCCCTTCTCGAAGTCCGCCTTGGCGACCTTGCACACCTTTTGCAGGGCGGCGGCGGTGTCGAGGCCATCGGCGTACGCCTGCAGCAATCCGCCGACCGTCTCCTTGCCGTGCGTTTTCTTCAGGTATTCGACATATTGCAGACTTTGCAGATAGGCAAGCTGCCATTCTTCACCAGAGCCGGGGCGAACGAAACCCATCTGGATGTTGTCGAGGTTCATCAGCTCGCCGCTGCCGACGCGGCGCTTGAGCAGTTCGAGCCACATCGGCGGCATGGGGAAGCCTTCCTGACTGACGGCGAGTCCTTCCGTGAACCAGTGCGGCACGCGGAACTTCGTCTGCTCCAGGTTGAAGACGTGGACGAGTTCATGCCGCAAGACGCGCACCCAGTTGAACGGCTTGCCGATGATCCCCGACTTGTCGCGCGTCGAGACCATCGCGACGAGCGGCCCTGTGCAGGCGCCGATGGTGTGCAGGTCGGGCACCGCCACAATGCGGCCGCTGAACATTTCGTGCTTGTTGAAGACCTCGATCAGGAACGGCCCCTTCGGCCGATACTGGAACAACTCGGCCAGTTCGTCGTAGATCTCTTCGAGATACTTCGCCATGAAGCTCGCCAGCACCTTGTCGTGCTTGGGGTCGTAGCGCAGGTGGAAGTGCGGCGTCTTGAGCGTGGCGTAATCATCGAGGTGTTTGAGCACCTTGAGCGAGTTGAAAACGCGGATATTGAACTCGTCAATGTCGGCGGCCTGATCGAGAATGGTGCGGGCCTCGTCTTCCCTGCCCAGCCGCATGTAGAGCAGGCCGAGGTGATTGCGCGGCGAGGCCAGGTTGGGCCGCAGGACGATGGCCTGCTTGTAATACTTCTCCGCCTCGGGGTAGTCGCGGCGTTCTTCGAGCCGTTCGCCGAGTTCGGCGAAGAACAGGCCCGCCTTGGGGTTCTGCTTCTGGACCGACTTGACGAGGGCCGCGAACTCGTCCTGCTTCTTTTGCAGGTGGAGACAGGCGGCAACGCGAGCAAGCGTTGCCTCTTCGCGCGGGTTGACGGTGCGGGCTTGCTCCAGATATTTCAGCGACTCCGGCAGGTTGCCGCCCATGAGCTGAATGTCGGCCTGGAGACGCAGTGCTTCGGTCAGACGCGGATTCACCTTGAGGGCACGCCCGGCGAAGTCCTCGGCGTCCTTGAGTTCGTAACGCTGCAGGGCGGCGGTGGCCTTGCCGACCAGCACCTCGGGGGCGCGCGGGTTGATGGCCAGCGCCTTGTCGAAGGCGCCCTGCGCCCGGGCGTGGTTATACTTCTCCAGGTAGAGACGGCCGGAGGCGGACAAGGCCGGCCAGAAATCCTTGTCGCTCTTGGCGACGGGTGTCCAGATCTCGTTGAGGACGAACTGGAACTGATCGGAGAGGCGACTGTCCCAGCGGGCGCGCTCGCAGGCGGCCAGGCCGACGAGAAGCAGCTCATCCGGATCGGTAATCTCCTTGTCCTCGTCCGAGCGGCGGCTGTAGGTGCGGATGAACCAGATCAGGTCGCTGCCGGCCTTGGCGAAGTCGCCGCGGTCGCGATGGATTTGCGCCAGCACCCAGTGAGCGAGAAAATGGTTGTCACGGGTTGCGATCAGGGCATCCTTGGCGGCTTTCTCGGCGTCTTCCCAGCGACCGCGGGTGTAGAGGATCTCGGCGCGGCCGGCGAGCAGGTCGGCGTTCTGCGGGTGATCCTTGAGGGCGGCATCGAGAACGGCAAGGGCCTTGTCGTATTCGCCCTCGCTCTGCCAGGCGCGGCTAATGCCGACGGTGGCGGCGACTGCATGTTTCGCGTCTTTGGCGAGGGCAGCGTACTGTTCGCGGGCTTCCTCGTAGTTGCCGCGCAGCAGACGCTGGCGGGCTTCCTTGAGGGTGCCGCCGGCGTTGGCCAGGGAAACGCTCGTCAGGGCAACCAGGCACGCGCAGAGGGATCGCATGAGGGGGCCTCGCTGGGGTCCACAAAGTTGTTGTTACCTTAGCGGGGATGGCGTCAAAACGCAAGCAGGGGAACTTGGTCCGCCGAGCGGCTGCCCTGATCCAGCTTGGCGTTCCCCCTGTGTCATCCCGATGGCAGCTGGACCCTGGGGCGTGGGTGCAGGAGCGCGCGCAGCATGGGGAGAGCAGACTGAGCCAGCGCTGAGCCAGGAGCCCGTTGCAAAACCCCTCCCCCAGCCCCTCCCCGCAGCGGAGAGGGGGGCAAGCCAGCAAACTCTCCCCTCTCCGTGGCGGGGAGGGGCTGGGGGAGGGGTTTTGCAACGGGCTCCTGGCTCAGCGGGTGGCACCTCCCAGGCAGAGCAGGCTTTGCTTCGCCTAACGTCAAGCCCTCGTCACAGGGGGAACTCCAAACTGGTTAGGGCCTGGCTGGCGAATCAGAGATCTCAGGATTTCAGCAGGTGGTGCCCCCTGAAAAACCCTGGCTTTTTCGATTCGCCAGCCAGGCCCTAGCCTTGCAGCCTGTACGGGATACAATTAGGCTGTGATTTATAGGGAGCGCAGGTTCCATTGTTATTTGGGCCGCACTCACCTACTCTGCCTCTTTTTATTTGCCTGTCCGTCCTCTGAGTGGATGGACAGGCCATTTTTTTCCGTTCTTCGCTGACTTTTTAACCTTCAGAATCTATTGAAAATCCAGACCGCGCTGCGTAGGATTCCTTCGGGGACATCTATTCCCGAGGCGAACCTCTCATGGACCCATGCATTCGCATCGGCGCGGTGAACTATCTGAACACCAAGCCGCTGATTTACGATCTGGCCGAGTTGGCCCCCGAGGCGGAACTGCTCCTCGACGTGCCGAGCCGCCTGGCCGACTTGCTCCAGCAAGGGCGGCTCGATGTGGCCCTGATCCCAGCGATCGAATACTTCCGCGGCGGCTCGTATAGCGTCGTGCCGGACATCGCCATCGCCGGCAACGGTCCCGTGCTCAGCGTGACCCTGTTCAGCCGCGTCCCCTGGCCGGCCATCCGCCGCGTCGCCCTGGACGCCGGCTCGCGCACGAGCGCCGCCTTGACGCAAATCCTGCTGCGCAAGAAATACGGCGTGACGGCCGAGATTCAGCCACTTCCGCTCGACAAGGGCGCCGAGGACGTTGACGCCGACGCCGTCCTGCTGATCGGCGACCGAGCCATGCGCGCCTGTCTGCCGGGCTTCGCTCACGCCTTCGATCTGGGGCAAGAGTGGCACGACTGGGTCGGGCTGCCGTTCGTCTACGCGGTCTGGGCGGTGCGCCCCGGCGCCGACCTGGGCGGCGTCGCGGAAGCGCTGCACGAGGCGAAACGCCGCGGCTGCCGGCAGATCGGCACCATCGCCCACCGCGAGGCGCCGCAGCTGGGGCTGGACGCCGGCTTTTGCCGCCGCTACCTTCAACACATCATCCGCTTCGACCTGGGACCGCGCGAACAGGCCGGACTGCACCACTATTACATGCTGGCGTGCGAACTCGGCCTGGCGCGGAAAGGGGTGAGCCTTGACTTCTACCATCCAGCGCATCTTGTCGCGGGCCGTTGACGGCGAACGCC
>DASPXY010000265.1:0-4793 GCA_035637055.1 Gemmataceae bacterium
GACACAAGCCCGGAGCGCCAGCGACGGGACCATGCTACCGTCCCGGCGCTCGCGCTCCGGGCTTGTGTGCGTCTCTCCCGCGGTCGGCGCCTCAAGGAGAAGCACCGCGGGCAAAAACGGCATCAAGGGCGTCGGTTCGTCGCAGCCCGGGAGCGAGCGTGTCGTCCATCAAGTTCTCGGCGTGACCATTCGTACTCAGATGCTTGCGACCGCTGAGATGCCCCATCTCGTGCAGCACGACCGTGAGCAGATCCATGCGCTCGCGCGCCGGCCCTTCAAGCAGCGCGGCCAACTCGCCTGCTGGATCGCGCGTAAACTCCTCATCCGAAAGTGGAGTTGGGTCTACGAACCAGCCGTAGCCGGCCGCATTGCTGTCGAGGACCACCTTGTGGGCCCGGGCGAAGGTGTAACCCAGCGTTGGCCCGGACAGGTGACTGACCTCGAAGGTGGCTGACCCCAGCCAGGCCAGCAACCCCGGATCGACGCCCGCCTGGCGCAGTCGTTCCAGCGCCGCCGAGACGATTGGGGCGAGCTGTTGTTGCGTGAGTGCCCCGGCATCGGTCTTCTGCGCGCCGCCCGCTGCAAGTTCGGCCGCTGCGATCGGCGGACCGGTGGGGGCGTGCCACTGGCCGGTTACATAACCCCATTGCGGAGCGCCATACTTGAAAATACCGGCATCGGCAGCGCCGGCGGTGTTTTCGCGCCGCAAGTACCAGGTGGCAGTCGTCGGATCGACCACGCCGACCGTGACGCACCCGCTGTTCGTCCAGTCGCCGCTGACCGGAACCCAGCCCGGCGCGCCGTAGCGGAACAGAGGAATTGTCGGCGCCCCCGCGGAGTTGCTGTCGCGCAGATACCAGGTCATGGTGGCGGGATCGACGACGCCGATCGTCGTCACGCCGTCCCCGCGCCAATCGCCGACCACGGGCAGCCAGCCGGCCGCTCCATAGGCGAAGACGCCCGCATCGGGCGCACCGGGGCCGACCTCATTGCGGAGATACCAGATCCCCGTTGTCGGGTCAAACATGCCAATGCCGGTGTGGCCGCTGCCGGTCCAGTCGCCTGCGACCGGGATCCACCCGGGCGCCCCGTAGGCGAAGGGAGCGATATCAGGGGCGCCGGGGCTGTTGCTGTTGCGCAGATACCAGACGCCATTGGGATCGACCACGCCGATCGTCGTCACGCCGTCGCCGTTCCAATCGCCCACGACCGGACGCCAACCCGGTCCGCCGTAGGCGAAGGTGCCGGCATCGGGGGCGCCGGGGCTGTTCTCGTTGCGCAGAAACCACGTGGCGGTCGCGGGATCGAAGGTGCCGATGGTGTCGTGCGCCGTGACGCTGGGATTGGCGGTGATGACCCCACCGGCTCGGAACACACGATCCCCTTGCCCGACTTCTGTGATGCCATTCACCGGGGCGCCGGAACCAGCCGCCCCGGCGGTTCCGCCAGGGCTGTCGAGGGCCTGATTCTGCGCGAACGTGACGCCGTCGAGGGTGACGTCGCCTTTCGCGACGAAGAGGGCGGCTCCCTGCGACAAACCGCCCGCGCCGCCGTTGCCGCCGCTGCCCGTTGGCCTGCCGGTGCCCGGGTCGCCGCCGTTGCCGCCGGTGCCTCCCTGCGTCTGGTTGCCCGAGAGGGTCACGTTGTTGAGGGCAATGAGTCCGCCCGCGAGGTACAGACCGCCGCCCTGCCCGCGTCCGCCCACCCCACCCACGCCGCCATTGCCGCCCCTGTCCTGGGACGCAGCGGCCCGGAGCGAACCACTAAAACCACCGCCGCTGAAACCGCCGCCGCTGAAACCGCCGCCGCTGAACCCACCGCCGCTGAAACCGCCCCCGCTGAAACCAATCGTTGGAGACGGACCGAACGTGGCCGTCGGTCCGGTTGTGAAACCTGGGCCGGTGCTGAAAAAAGGTCCCGTGCTGAAAAATGGGAAGAAGGGACCGGTGGTCACCACGGGAACGACGGTGGTCACGGGGACATTGCGGGCGCCGCCGTGTCCCCCTGGGCCGCCATTGCCGCCCACGGCGGAGTTGTTGGCGATCGTACTCGCGGTGATAGACAGCGAACCGCCCGCGACGTACAGCCCGCCGCCCTGGGCGCCGCCGCCACCCTGTCCGGCGGTGCCCGCCTGGCCGCTGCCGCCACTGGCCCCAGCAGCCCCGGCCCCGCCGAGCGCCTGGTTGTTCGTGATCGCACTGTTGACGAGTGTCAGGGCGTTGGCAGTGGCGTAAATGCCGCCGCCCAGCGCGTTCGCGGCTGGCCCGGCGCGGGCGATGTTCCCCGTCACGACGACCCCTTGCAGCGTGACAGTGCCGCCATTGTTCAGCAAGCCGCCGCCACGTGCGTCAGAGCCGCCAAGGCTGCCGCTGTCGGTCGCGACGCCGCCGGTCAGCGTCAGGTTGGCGAGCGTCAGCTGCACGTTGCCGACCACTTCGAGAACGCGGCTGCCGCCGGCGGCGTTGATGATCGTCTGGCCGGTGCCCTGGATCGTCAGGGCGTGGTTGACCCCGGTGAGCGAGAGTTCGCCGCCCGCCGCCGGCGAAAGCGTGTAGGTGCCGGAGGCGAGCGTGATCGTGTTGGCTTCGTTGTTGCTGTTGGTCTGCAGGATCGCGTTGCGGAGGGTGCCGGGCTCCGTACCGTCGGCGAATGTCGTGGGCGTGAACACCGCCGGAGCGGTGCGATCCTCAAGAAATTCGAGCAAGGGCTTGCTGGAAGCGCGGGATGGTTTCCGCGTTACGGGGACACGGGACGGCGAGGGGGCGAGGAGAGACTTGAACACGCGCGTTGCGAACCACCACATTAGAAGGGCCCTCTGGCGCTCCGCGAAGGGTAACGGCGCTGGCACGAACTCGCGGAGCACACTGCGGAAGTAACCGAGGCAAGTGGTCGCCCAGGGACGACCGAGCGGGAGGCAGGCCGAATCCGTCGCTGTCTTCCGGCGTGGGTTTGGGGAGATCAGGAGCGGACTTCGTGCCGTTCCGTTACTGACGCATTACCGATCTGGTAACGCACAAACCCAGAGAGGAGTCCGTTCCGGCTTGTTGTGCGCTGGTGCAACTCAGCGCTCGCCTACGGATATGTAAGGGATTGTACCACAACATGTGTCAGTCCACACTACTCCAATTGCCGGAAAAGGTGGCCGAGTGCCGGCTCGTAGTGTTTCCATCGCGCCACCGAGCGGGTGTGGACAGGCTCGCGGACCTGCGCGACGCTGGCGGTGCGGATGGGGCGCGAGGTCTTGTGGAAGGCCAGGCAGGCCGGTTCCCATTCCAGGCCGCACCACGCCACCAGCCTGCGCGCCACGCCCTCCAGGTCGGTCACCGTCTCCTCGTAGTCCACCTCGAAGACGTCACCGGGCAGCGCGGCGCGCCAGTGATCCATCAGGCGGCGGTAGTCGCGGAAGCGGGCGGCGATGTGATCCGGGTCGGCGGCCCAGCGAATGTGGCGGAAGTTCGTCATCCAGCACGAGACGGCCACGTCGCGCAGGTCGCGCCGGCAGTGGATGAAGCGCGCCCGCGGAAACAGCGTGCGCAGCCAGCCGAGAAACAGATAATTATCCGGCATTTTATCCACGATCCGCAGGGCATCAGCGTTCAATTCGCGGAGGCGACCGAGGTGCCACTGCGCCAGTTGCTGTGTCACCGTTGGGGTGAGGTGCGCGAGACCCTGGATCGGGGTGAGACCGAGGTTCAGCACCCTGGGCAGCGCCTCGAAGGAGTCGTGAGCGTAGCTCAGTTCGCCGGCGCCGTGGACCCGCGAGTGGCTGGCCAGGATCTGCTCCGTGAGCGTGGTGCCGGAGCGCGGCAGCCCGATGATGAAGACCGGCACCTCGGTGTCGAGTCCGAAGCCGCTCACCCGCGTGAAGAACTCCGGCGTGAAGGTTGCGATCACACCATCGACGAGGCCCGTGTGCATTGCCGGGTCGTAGGAGAGGCCCTGCTTTTGCCACAGCTCCAGGCACAGGGCGTTGCCCTGCCGCAGATGATCGGCGGCCTCGGCGTAGGAGCCGTGAGCATCGAGGACATGAGCGATCCCGAAATGCAGGGCCACGCGGCGCGCGGGGGCCAGGTGTGGACGGGCGAGCAGGCGGAGCATCGCCTCCAGGTCTTCGGGCGGAAGGCGGCCGCGCAGCATGGTCGCCAGGAGAGCGTAGGCGCCGGCGTGGTTGGGGTCGCGCTGCAGTGCCTCGCGGTAGCAGGTCAGCGCCTCGTCGAACGAGCCAAGTTCTTCGAGGATGTTGGCGAGGTTGCAGAAGCCGGTGGCGAAGCCGGGCTTGAGTCGCAGGACTTCGCGGCATTCCGCCATCGCCTCGGTAAACTTGCCCTGCTCGTGCAGGACGAAGCCCAGGCCGTTGTGAGCCTCGGCATACTGCGGATTCAGCTGGAGGGCCAGACGATAGCGAGCGATGGCACCCGCGAAATCGTGGCGTTCCTCAAGGGCGCTGGCGAGGTTGCAATGGATGCGCGGCGAGTTCGGGTCGCGCTGCAGGGCGCGCTGATACCAGGTGATGGCTTCCGGCAAACGTCCCTCTTCCTGCAGCGCCTGGCCCATGTTGCTGTAGGTCAGGGCCAGGTCCGGGTTCAATCGCAGGGCTTCCGTGTAAGCGGCCCTGGCCTCGTCGAGTTCCCCGAGTTCGCGCAGGGTGTTGCCGAGATTGTTCTGCGCCTCGGGCAGGTCGGGGCGGAGTGCGACGGCCTTGCGGCAGTGGGACAGCGCCCGTTGCGCCTGATACTGCTCCAGCAACAATTGACCGAGGTTGCTGTGAGCCTCGGCAAGGTCGGGGGCGAGCT
>DASPXY010000266.1:0-2407 GCA_035637055.1 Gemmataceae bacterium
TCGGGAACAGGTGCCACTGCCCCGCCCGAATCCAGAAGACCTCATCACTGATCGCATAAGGCGCAGTGCGAAAGCTCTGCTCGGCGACGGACTTGAGCAGCGGCACGAACCCCAGCGCCGGCCCCGTCACTGGCAGCACCAGGAGTTCGTCGCGCCCGGGGATGGCGATGAAGTGGCCCTCGGCGCTCGTCTCGGGCAGGAGGCTGTCGAGCAGCAGAGCACGCGACGAATCGTAGGCATCGCCGACCGTGCATTGCCGCAAGCCGGATTCGTCGTGGAGGATCTGGAAGCATTCTTCCGGCGTTTGGGCTTGCAGGTTGGCGAGGGCCAGCTCCAGCCACTCCTCACAGGGATGGCCCGATTCCTGGACCATGGCCATCGTGACGTAGAACATGCTCTGCGGATAATCGACGACCAGGTTGAGAACCAGCGGCGTGCCCGGCAGGGGCTGCGCCCAGACTTCCGGACCGTCGGAGTGGCCCAGAGGCCGGCCCAGGCGCAAGCGCAGGCGATCGGCGACATCGGCGAGATTGGTCGGCAGGTTATCGTATTGCTCCGGATCAACCAGATTCAGGAACTCGGTGATCAATGCGGGCCAGGTAGCGCGCTCGGCGCGGCGGGCACGGCGATAGAGGTTCTCCAGACCGATGACGTGCTCGCGGCCCTCGGGGTCAACGCACTCGACGGCGCCGGCGAGCCAGCGGCTGACAGTCCAGTTCAGTCCCGCCGCCGCCTCGCGGAAAGCCAGCAGGAAGGTGCCGGGATAGCGCTGGGGGCCGGAGCCCTGGCCAGGATCGCTGCGGTTCTGACGCGCCATCCGCGATGCCCTCGAACGAGTACGGAGTACCGAGTACCGAGTACGGAGTGACCGGGCTTTCGCCGCGTTCCTCCTGTTCTGTGCATCGTACAGAGTGGAGCGCTGGTCGCACAATCGGGGTTTCCGGGCGAGACGCTCTAGCTCCGGCAGAACGTGGACTCGCGCGGGGCCGTGTAGCGAACCGCCAGGTGGGGGGTTGCAATTCGGTCCTGGCCGGAGGCGAGAGATTCCATGCCGGCCGCGACCAGCCCCGTCGTCAGGAGCGTGCGCTCGACGGGGTAGGGCGCGTGCCCCGTGAGGAAAGTCTCCTCCGCCTTCGCCATCAGCGCCGCCGAGTAGACCACGTTCGGGTTCGGCGGCAGGTAGAACAAGGTCGAGATGGGCTCAGCCTCGCCACGGAGTCGCGCGGCGAAGGTGAAGTCACCGACCAGGCCGTTCAGGAGGAGCATGGTCGCCTTGAGGCCGTCGGCGTACTCGAAGCGATAGGCCACGGGGCCGCGGACCCACTCGCGGATTTGCTTGGCAGTGGGGTAGCGATGGCTGAACGTCGCTGGCTGTGCCAACGTTTGACTGCGGCACAGGCACGCCTCGAACAACCGAGGATCCCAGCCACCGGCCTTCCAGGAGCCGGCCTGCAGCGCCTTCCAGACCGCCTCGCCGCGCAGCGCCTGCAGTCCGACGACGCCCCGCTCACCGCCGCGCCGCCGCTCGGCCATGCACTGGATGACCTCCAGGGCGTGGAAGTCGTAACTGTCCACCGCGCCCATCGCGACGCACAGAACCTCGTCAACGTCGGCGCCGTAAGGCAGGTCGATCGCCGGCATACGCCACGTCACCCCCTAACGGATTGCATTACTAACTCGAATTCGAGCCGCCCGCGGATTTTGAAGCTCCACCGCTTCGGCCGGTGCGGGCTGGCTTTCCCCTCCTCGAAGACGTAGATCCCTGCCGGGGTGCCGTCGCCGAGCGGGGCCGCGAAGACCGCCCGGACGAGGTTGCGGTGTTCCTCGCGGGTCATCGTCAGGAAGGTGCCGATGCTGTTGCCGCCGGGGTGTACTTCGCCGTTGTCGTCGTACACGAAGATGCTGTCGTTGACCTTCTCGACGTAGCGGCGAACCGCCTCCTGGGTCGGGACGTTCTGTAGCATCTCGGCCAGCTTGTCGAGTTCCTCCCGCAAGACCGCCTCCCGCTCCTTCAGGTCGTGCAGCTGAGCCTCCGCCTGCTCGTCGGTCACCGCGTCCCGCGCGATCATCCCCAGCACCCGGTTCCTCGCCTTCGCGATCCCGGCAACATCCTCTTCCAGACGTGCCCGCCGCGAGAGCGCCTTGTCGCAGTCGGGAACCGCGGCCTTGACGGCTCGCTCGATAGCCGTGGGGTTGCCGAACAGGTCGAACAGGTCGCGAACGACTGCCGGCTCCAGTTGATCCGCTCGGATCCAGGGCCGCGGTCGCAGGGGGCACTTCTCCGCCCCGTCGCGGTGACCGTGGCGGTAGTATAGCGAAGGAGAACGGCCCGTTCCTACAGGTCAGGCAGCCACCGGCTGTCCTGTCGCGCCGCGAGCTTTGGGGTGGCGTTGAAACTTCTCCGTCA
>DASPXY010000267.1:0-2668 GCA_035637055.1 Gemmataceae bacterium
CCCAGTCGCCTCCGTTCTCGGAACGGACGGGGTCGCCGCCGGAAGTGAGGCCCACGCGCGACTGGTAAAAAATCGAGGTTGGGCGAGCGGAACCGCTCGCCCGGTCGGACACACTTGGAACGACGCCCTACCGACCCGCAACCCTAGAAGTTGGGCAGGACTTCCCCGCCGGCGGGAGTGAGTAACGCCGCCCATACGTTGACATCGACGCCGGAACTGATGGAGCGGACACTTCCGTCCATCAGCATCACGTTGATCCCACTGGAGTGAATCTGTTGCGGCAGGCGGGCGTTGCACTGGGCCTGGGTCGGCATGACCTGGAACTTCGACGCCGCGCCACGGGCATTCCAGTCATTAAACATCGCGTGCCAGTCGGGGGTCACCGTCTCGTGCGCCCAGAGTGTTCCGGTCGAGCCGCAGCGGGCGTAGGCCTCGGTGATGCCGAGGGTGTTGGAGGTCCCGTCGGTGTACGTCCTCTCGAGCGAGGCCTGGTAGGAAGACTGTCCCGAGTCCCAGGCCGACATCCAGCCGCCGTCGTTGGGGTTGTGGAACGCGTCGTGGTTGGCGACGTAGTTGCCGACCACCCACCCGTTCGTCCAGGTGGCGGACGGCTGGTTGGTGGGGTCCGACGGGCAGAGGTACATCTTGATCTCTTTGCTCGCGAGCGAGTTGGCCGCCGTCGAGCCGTCATCGATCGACGGGTTGCGCGGGCTGTGGAGCGCCGACATCTTGTACACGTTGTCCTGCTCAATGTACGGCAGCAGCGAGATCCAGAGGTTCGACCGCTCGCCTTGAGATTGCCAGGAGTTGGGCCCGGTCTGGGTGCCGTCGTAACGGCTCATCGGCGGGAACTTGAGATGTGCCGAGTGGTAGTTGTGGAGGCCGACGCCGATCTGCTTGAGGTTGTTGCTGCACTTCATGCGCGCCGCAGCCTCGCGCACTTTCTGGACCGCCGGCAACAGCAGGCCGATCAGGATCGCGATGATGGCGATGACCACGAGCAGTTCGATCAGCGTGAAGCCGGCGCGTGATGATCGCGATGGATGAGAGGACATAGACACCTCGGGGAGAAGAGGCCGTCTCGAATGAGGGCGAGATGAGGGCGAGAAATGGACGAGTGTCACGACACTTGCCCTCAATGTCCGTATGTAACCGGCCTCGGGGGGTCAGTCAAGAAGTTTTCGCAAAATCCCGCCCATTCCGGGGTTCGGGCGACATCAGCGCTGCACAGGAGCCAGACCCTCGGCCGTCAGCGCCGCGCGGGCGGGCTCGCACTTGGGGTCGAGGCGGAGGGCCAACTGCAGCCAGCGGAGCCCCTCCTCCCGTTCGCCGTTGCGGAGAAACAACAGCCCCCCCTCGCACCGCAGCGCGGCGTCGTTCGGCCGCTTCATCACCTCATTCCGGATCACGTTCAGTCGGCTGAGATCCGCGTCGAGCTGCTTCACGCGGGCGTTGAACGTCTCGGCTTCCGCCGCCCGGTCGAGCCGGAGCAGGCACCGGTACATGGCGTACTGAACCCGGCGGTCGAAGGGGCGCTGGGCGGCGGCCTTGCGGAGCAGCGGTTCGGCGGTCGCGGGCTTCCCCTGCTCCAGTTCCAACTCGCCCCGCTCCCACAGCGTCTCTCCGTGGCTGGGGAACTCGGCCAGCAGGCCGTCGAGCAGTTTCGCCGCCTCCTCGGGTCGCGCCAAGCGGCGGTAACAGCGCGCCAGCCCGAGGCGGACCGGGGGCCGCTCCGGCCACCGCTCGGCGAGCCACCGGTAGTGGGCCAGAGCTTCGTCAGGCGTTCCCGCCACCAGGAGCGTGTCGGCCAGTTTCAGTCGCGCGCGATCGCTGTCGGGGTGCGCGGCGACGGCCGCCCGGTAGTCCTCCAGGGCGTCGGCGAAGTTCAAGAACCGCTCCCAAACGAACCCCCGCCCTAGAAGGGCGTGGAGGTCGTCCGGTCGGCGGGCGAGGTAGCGGGTGAACCCGTCGAGTGCCGAGCCGAGTTGGTAGGTGTCGAGGTCGTGCTGGACGAGGACTTCGAGGATGACGAGGGCCAGGTCGTCGTCGCGCCTGGCCCGCTCGCGCAGGTGTGCGACCGGCCGCTCGTCCCCGAGCGTCACCTCGATGAGCGACTCCTCCACGGCGATCGGTTCGGCCTCGCCGCCGTCCGCCCGGCAGCGCCGGAGGTGTTCGCGGGCGTCCCGGTAGGCCCGCGCCTGGCGCGCGGCGCGGGCGGCGAGCAGGCGGGCGCGGGCGTCGGCGGGCCGCTCGGTCAGGTAGAGGTCGAAGAGTTCGCGGGCGCGATTGTACTCCCGAACTGCCAGCGCCTGCTCGCCCTCCGCCAGGAGCCGGTCGGTCCTCCGATGCTCCCGGACCGCGTACGCGCCAAGACCGGCCGCCGTGGCCGCGACCGCCGCGACCGCGATTACGGCGCGGCGCCTTCGCCGAAGCCAATTCCCGATCATCCCGCCCATGCGAGCCTCACTTTTGTCGCCCGGTCTCGACTTCCGGCTTGGCCGCGCCCTGGGTGAGGCGGTAATAACGATCGACCTGGAGGTCGTCGAACTTCTGTTCCTTACCATCGGGCCAGACCACCGTCAGGCGCCCGGTCGTCTCCTGCCCCAGCCCGAACAGCAGCCGGCGATCCCCGGAGGAGGCGTACGAACCGCCGCCCTTGGCGAAGCGC
>DASPXY010000268.1:0-5418 GCA_035637055.1 Gemmataceae bacterium
ACTGGCCCGCCTGCTCATCGACGAAGGCCTGCTGCAGCGGATGCGCCGCAGCCTTGCCGCCCAGCCCTTCGATCGTGGTGACCTCGCGACCCTGCGCCGCCGATACCGGGGTGTTGCAGGACTGGATGCCGCGCCCGTCCAGCAGCACCGTGCAGCATCCGCACACGCCGGCGCCGCAGCCGAACCGGGTGCCCTTGAGTTTCAGGTCGTTGCGCAGGACGTAGATAAGCGGCGTGCCCGGGTCTGCCGTGACGAGGCTCAGCGCGCCGTTGACGTTGAGCTCGATGGTCTGGGTCAAGCGCGGTCTTTCCCTCGCACAGGTGGATTGCAGCACGTGCCGCCGTCTATGCTCCGGCGGCAAACCGAGAGGAGACGTCAGCATGGCCTTCTATGAGCTTCGCCAGTACTTCGTGCGGCCTGGCAAGATGGACGAATGGGTGAAGATCATGGAGGAGGAGATCATCCCGTTCCAGGTTTCCAAGGGCATGGTGATCTGCGGCAGCTTCCGCGGCGAGACGGACGACTCCGCCTATATCTGGATCCGCCGCTTCAACAGCGAGGCCGAACGCGAGGCGCAGTACAAGGCGGTGTACGAGACGGACCACTGGAAGACCAAGATCGCGCCGCGCGTGCCGGATTGCCTGGACCGCGAGAAGATGCACATCCAGCGGATAGTGGCGACGTCGCGGTCACCGGTGCAGTAGCCGCGGACGCGCCTCATCGCGGACGGGTGCGGCGTCAGACGCCCAAAGGGGCGTCTTGACCGACGACCTGCTTGTAGAGCGCACGAACCTCGTCCGACACCCGGTGCGTATCTTCCTTCAGGTTGCGCGGCGTGATCGCGATGAAGGCGATCTCCCAGTTGTCCGGCTTGGGAACGCCGACCTTCGGCACGAAGGCATGCGGCGCGCCGGGCGCGTTGTGGAAATGGCTGCCGCCAACCACCGGCTCCAGCACCGGCCTGCCATTCTCGTCGAGGGAGAAGCCTTCCGCCTCGCCTACGACATACATCGGGAACTGATCGGTGCGGCTGGCGATGTGCGTGTGCAGCTCGACCTTCGGCAGGAACACCGCCGCGACGCCGCGGCCGTGCCGGTTCTGGCCCAGACGCCACGGGCCGGGTCCGCTGAGATCCAGCGCGTCGGACAGGCGATATTCGGCGCGGGCCAGAATGGCGCGCAGGGCTTCCTTGGGGTTGAAGTCGGGACCGGCCGCGGCGCGCGCCTTGCTGAAGTCCGCGTAAACGGACTTCATCCACTGAAGCTCGTCATCGGCCAGTTCGTGGTCGAGAACCGGGAGAGCCGCGCCATCGGGCATAGAAGGCTCCTCTGCCTTGTTATCCGACATTCCCCCGGATGAATCCGCGGAACGTCGCGAAACGCTAGCATTCCGCCGAGTTGCGGGGAAGCTCGGCAGCACACGTCGCCATGCGAGCATCAATCGATGGCATCACCCACGGACAAAAACCTTGAGCGCGGCGAACAATGCTTTGAGATCGTACTGACTCTGATAGACGGGTGGGGGCGCGGGGCCACGATCGAGCAGGCGGTAAATCGCTTCCCAAGCCGTGCGGACGGAGCATTCGATCGTAAAGGCAATCTCCTTGGGAACCTCGACGTACTGACCGATCAGTCCGAGATTGGTGGCCCCCTCCAGAACCGGCGGAGGCCTGTCGCCGCGGTTCCGAGGAAGCCAGATGTTGTTGACGTAGGGCATGTAGCAAGGCACGCAAATCGATGACGCCATGATGGCCGCCAATTGCTTGTCGAACCGCAGCTGCCGCAGAGTCTCCTCCAGGATTTCCGCGCCAGTGCACGCCGTCATCGGTTTGCGCACAAAATCGCCGTTGCGCTCGGGATATAGACCGTAGCCCCACCAGACAATCGTGCCCTCGGGCTGGCCAATAATTTCCGGTTGGTGAAAGACGGACAACGACAGCACCCACCCCGAATCCTTCAACGTCACGAGTCCGCCCAGTCCCGCCTCGCTCCCGGTCAACGCGGCGATTTGATTGACGAATTCGGTCCCCGTGTCGGTGACCGTGAACGTCACCCACAGAGAGTCGGGTATGCGGGCAGCACCGAAGAAAGCGCCGGGATTGCCAAAATCGCTGCGGCCCTGCGCAAGACGTTCCCATAGCGCCCAGGAGCGCCCGCTCGGCCGTGGGCCGGGCACTTCGGTCATCGACCCCGCTGAAAGATCAGCCGCTTGCGATCCGGTGGTCACGAGCACGAGGTCCTCCAGCGCGACATCAACCGACGTCGCGGCGCCGCGTGTTTCATGGACGAGCCGATTGACGGTCGTGCGTGCGGGCGCCGCCGCGAAGCCGATGTCCCGCACGAAGGTGTTGGTGAGGAAGTTGACGCCGCGTGAGCGCAGCCACGCGAGCAGCGGTTCTATAAAAAACTGGTGCTGATTGACGGGCGTGCGCATTACGCCATTCATGTCTGAAAGGTGCGGGAACAAGTACAGGAAGCGATTCAGGTAGCGTCGAAACTCGATGACGCTGTGCTGCGGCAGCGATCCCATGATCGTCGACCAGAGGGACCAGAACTCCGTTGAGAAGAATTGCCGGGAAAAGAACTCTTCGATCCGCCGCCCGTCCAGCATCGCTTCGGGCGTCAGCACGACCCGCGCAAGCCTGAGGCCGTCGCCCAAGCTAAGGCCGAAACGCGGACCATGCACGACGCGGCCATCGCGATCGAGGATGTGCGTCTTGTCCTGGTACGGCTCGCCGGTATTGAAGGCGAAAAAGTCCTCCGTGACAGAGATAGACGGGTTGCGTGCGGAAGGGATGGACTTCAGCAGATCGAACGTGCAGCGGAATTCCTTGTCAAAGACGGAGCCAGGAAGGTTGAAGCCGTCCGCGGCGCTGCCGTCGAGAAAGAATCCGCCGCCCATCACATCATCCGCCTCGTAGATCGTGATGTCGGTTCCCGGCACGTCAGCATTCCGGATGAGAAGCGCAGCTGCTGCCAGTCCGCCGAAGCCGCTACCAACGATGTGCGCCTTCATCTGCTTCCTCCTGCCTCGGGGGCTAGGATGGCCTAGTATCATGGCCAGACAGGTACGCCGTCCAGCCCCGCGGTTTCTGGCAGGCCGCAGATCAGGTTCGCATTCTGCACCGCCTGACCGGCCGCTCCCTTGCCGAGATTGTCGACCACGCCCATCGCGATCACCAAGTTGCGCTCCGGATCGGCCGCATAACTGACGAACGCGAGGTTCGAGCCGGTAGCCCATTTGGTCTGCGGCGGCTTTTCGGTCACGCTGACGAACGCCCGCCCGGCGTAGAAGCGCCGGGCCGCGTCCAGGCACTGGCCCGTGGTGGCGCGGCCGCGGCAGTAGATGGTGGCAAGTACGCCGCGGGTCATCGGCACCAGGTGTGGCGTGAACACCAGCCCGGCCGCGCTGCCGCCACTCAGCCGCTCGATCGTCTTGGCGATCTCGGGCATGTGGACGTGGCTGAGCAGACTGTAGGGTGCCAAGTTCTCGTTGCTCTCGGCGTAGCCGAACCTGCTGTCGGCGCCGCCCCGGCCGGCACCGGAGATGCCGGTCTTGACGTCGATCACGATGTTGCCGGGCTCGATCAGCTTGTCGACCAGCAGCGGCGCCAGCGCGGTCAGCGTCGCCGCGGGGTAGCAGCCGGGGTTGGCAACGCGGGTCTGGCCCTCGATCTGGGCTGGCCAGACGTCCGCCAGGCCGTACGCCCAACCCTCGACGTAGCGGTGGTCGCCGCCGATGTCGACGATCTTCACATCCTTGAGGACGCGCGCCAGCGCCTCGGCCGAGGCGCCCGTGGGCAGCGACGCGAACAGCACATCGAGCTTCGGCAGGGTCGCAGGGTCCCACTTCTCGATCACCAGCTCGGCCAGCCTGGCCGGCACACCGGGGAAGCGGTCCACCAAACGGCTGCCGGCGCTGCCCTCGCCCGCGGCGTAGACCAGCTCGAAGAAGGGTGGCTCGCGACCAGGCGCATCGCCTCGCCGCCGCCAAAACCACTGATCCCGACAATGCCGATGCGAATGCTCATGATGGTGTCCTTCTGGGGTTGGGCAAAACAAAACCCCCGGAGCCGGGGGCTGCGGGGGTTCAGGAACGCGGGCCGGGGCCGCTCCGTCGGATGCGGCCTACGGTGAGGCCGTCACCACGTGGACGGACGCTGATCGACGCGCAGCCCGAAGAGCCGCCGCTTGGGTGCAGCGGCGTCGGCGTCGGTCACAAAGGTTGTGGTTCCTGAGCATGTCCTTCAACACTGTCGCTACCCACATTGATCGTCAAGGAGAAATCGGCCAGCGGGTTGAAGGGCAGCGTGCGGGGCAGACGATGCAGTGCTCATCAGAACCACTTGACGCAGGACGCAGCGCTGCGCTCACCTGATGCTGCGCCTGTGACCGATGCAAATCGCGGGGAGAGAAAAATGGACCAACCGAGCTTTGACTTCATCGTCGTCGGCGCCGGCTCGGCCGGCTCGGTGCTGGCCAACCGGCTGAGCGCCGACCCCCGGCACAAGGTGCTGGTGCTGGAAGCCGGGCGCAAAAGCCATCCCTGGTCGTGGATCCCGGTCGGCTTCGCCAAGCTGATCGACAATCCCAGGGCGAACTGGCTCTATGCCTCGGAGCCCGAGGCGTCGACCGGCCAGCGCCGCATCCCGATCCCGCGCGGCAAGCTCTTGGGCGGCTCGTCATCGATCAACGGCATGGTGTTCGTGCGCGGCCAGGCGCAGGACTACGACACTTGGGCGCAGCTCGGCAATCGCGGCTGGAGCTATCGCGAGGTGCTGCCGATCTTCCGCGACATGGAGAGCTTCCAGGGCGATGCCGACGAGGACTATCGCGGCCGCAACGGACCGCTGAAGGTAACCGAGAGCAACGAGAGCGGCGCGATCTATGATGCGCTGATCAAGGCCGCCGGCCAGGTCGGCATCGCCTACACCAAGGACTACAACGGCGCCAAGCAGGACGGCATCGGCATGACCCAGGCGACCATCCGCGGGGGTCGCCGCATGAGCACCGCGGTCTGCTACCTCGATCCCGCCCGCAGCCGGCCGAACCTGACCATCGTCGCCAACGCGCTGACCGAAGGCCTGCTGTTCGACGGCAAGCGCTGCGTCGGCGTGCGCTACACCGTGCATGGACAGCAGCGCGAAGCGCGCGCCAGCCGCGAAGTGGTGGTCAGCGCCGGCTCGATCAACTCGCCGCAGCTGCTGGAGCTCTCCGGCATCGGCCAGCCGGAGCGGCTGAAGGCGGTCGGCATCGAGGTGCGCCACGAGCTCAAGGGCGTGGGCGAGAACCTGCGCGACCACTACTCGCCGCGGATGAAATGGACGGTGCCGCCGGCGCTCGGCATGACCTACAACGACAAGATGCGCGGCCTCGGCCGCGTCGGCCAGGCGCTGCGCTACGCGCTCAACCGCAAGGG
>DASPXY010000269.1:0-2703 GCA_035637055.1 Gemmataceae bacterium
GTCAGTCGTCGCGCGTGACAAAGGATCTCCTCCAGCGCGATCCGCAGAATCGGCTGCTCGCTCGCGGTCCGCGGCTACGGCTGTCGGCGGAGATGATTCGTGATCAGGCGCTGGCGACGAGCGGGTTGCTCGTCGAGCGCGTGGGCGGCCCGTCCGTGCGGCCGTATCAGCCGCCGAACCTGTGGAAGGATCTGGCGAACGACGAGTACGTGCAGGACAGCGGCCAAAAGCTGTATCGCCGCGGCCTGTACACGTTCTGGAAGCGAACGATCGCACCGCCGGCGATGCTGACCTTCGATGCCGCGGGCCGCGAGACGTGCGTCGTGCGCGAGACACGGACGAACACGCCCCTGCAGGCACTGAACCTGATGAACGACGTGACCTATGTGGAGGCGGCCCGCGTCCTGGCGGAGCGGGTACTGAAACAGGGCAAGACGGCGGAGGAGCGGTTGACGTTGGCGTTTCGCCTGGTGCTGGCCCGGCCCCCCCGGCCTGTCGAGTTGACCATCCTGCGCGCGGGCCTGGACGAGCATCTGACGCATTATCGCGGCGACCGCCAGGCGGCGCTGAAGCTGGTCAGCGCCGGCGAGTCCCGGCGCGACGATCGGCTGGACGTCAGCGAACTGGCAGCGTACACGGCGACCGCCAGTCTGATCCTCAATCTCGACGAGGCGATCACCAAGGAATAGAGCACTCCGGGCGAGCTACGGGAGCCCGGGGGACTGCAATGTGGACGTTGGCGAAGAAAGACCTGCGCTTGCTGTTGCGCGATCCACGCGCCGGCGTGATCCTCCTGGCGATGCCGCTCATCTTCATCCTCGTCCTGGGCGTGTCGCTGGGCGAAGGCTTTGGTCAGAAACCCGCTGATCGGCTGCGCGTGTCGCTGGTGGATCTGGACGAGGGTGTCCCGCGCTACTTCGACCGCCCGGCCATGCTGCGCGAGGGATTGGCCTGGCTGGCAGCGGGCGCCTTGCCGTCCGCGGGCATTGATGGGCCAGTTGGAGCCGCGGCGCTGGCGACTGTCAACCGTTCCCTGTGGTTCCCGCACGAGTCCTGGGCGAAGGTTGTTCAGCGCGACCTCGCCGAAACGGCCGACATCAGCGTCGAAATCATCCCCAACCGCGAGGAGGCCGAGCGACTGGTGCGCAGCGGCCGCCGGCCCGCCGTGCTCATCTTCGGCCCCCTGTTCAGCAAGCGCGTCAGTCGCTCGTCGTTCCTCGCGGGTGGCTGGGGCGACTCGGTGCGCCTCGCGGCCGGCTGGCAACAGCCGGTGCTGCACGCTCTCCTCGATGAACGCCAGGACGTGTTGCCGCTCTACCTGCTGGATGGCATCAATCCCTTCCATCGCGACGGCGTGGAGATGGACAAGCTCGACGCCCATGTGTTGCGCGATCCGACGCAGGCGACGGCAGCGGCGATCATCGATCAGGTCGCCCAGGGCAGCATGATGCGCGTGGTGCTGCCGTGGATGATCGGCCGCGCCTTTGAGAAGATTGGCGATCCGCAATTTGTAGATATGCTGCGCCGCGACGACGTGTTCTTGCAGACGCCCCTCGGCAAGATGGCGATGAGCACGGTCCTGCGCGCCATGAGCACAGCGCAGAAGCAGGCCCTCGGCGCCAGTCTGCAAAACGCCTTGCAGGGACTGTTCGCCAAGTACAACTTGACCGCCAAAACCTGGTCGGCGCTGACCAAGGCATACGACCCCGGCCGCACCGGCGCCGCGTCGGGGACGTATCGCGAGGAGGGCGTCGGACTGCTCAAGCGCGGGGCGCTACGCTATCAGGTGCTGGTGCCGTCGTACCTGGTGATGTTCGCGTTCTTCCTGGTGCTGACGGTCGGCTGGCTGTTCGTCGCGGAGCGACGGCAGGGCACCCTCAAGCGTCTGCGGGCGGCCCCGGTGACGCGCGGGCAGATCCTGCTGGGCAAGCTGATCCCGTGCTTCCTGATGTCGCTGACGCAGGGGCTGTTCCTGCTGGGGGCGGGGCGGCTGATCTTTGGGATGAGTTGGGGACCGGAACCGCTCTGGCTGCTGCCGTTGGTGTTGTCTACGTCGCTGGCGGCGATGGGGCTGGCGCTCTTGGTGGCCGCGGCGGCTCGCACGGAGACGCAGGTGGCGATCTACGGAACGCTGCTGGTACTGGTGCTGGCGGGCCTGAGTGGGGCCATGATGGGCGATCGTTCGCTGATGCCGGAGGGGATGCAGCAGCTCAGTCGAGTGACGCCGCACGCCTGGGCGCTGGACGCCTACCGGCAACTCCTGACCAGCCCGCAGCCAAACCTGGAGATCGTCGGCACGGCATGCATGGTGCTCACGGGATTCGGTATCGGGTTCCTCGGACTGGCATGGTGGATATTGCGGCTCGACTGAGTCTCAGTAATTGCCGCCCTAGCCGCTTCGTCAGGGCTTGCCCCCAGCGGCGCGAGTGGTACAACACGTCTGCCGCGCTCTCGGGCCGGCACCTCTGGGGCATGGGTCTAGCTTGGCGTTCTGCGCCGTGGGCGGTGTTGCGCCGCCCGAGCGTTTGGCCTCACACACAACAGCAGGAAGGCTGTTTCAGACCCGCGTGAGGATGACACGGTGACCAGGTGACCAGGTGACCAGGTGAAAGGGAGTTACGCCGGTCACCTGGTCACCGTGTCACCCTGTCACCTTGTCATCCGCAAGGGCCCGAGAGCCTTCCTCCTCCCAGGTACCGCGGT
>DASPXY010000270.1:0-16502 GCA_035637055.1 Gemmataceae bacterium
ACCCACACCGAGCCGCCAGGCCGCAGCGCCCGGTGGAACGCTGCGAAGACATTCCGCCACTCCTGGTCGGCCCGCAGGTGGTGCAGCACCGCAGCGGCCAGCACGATGTCGAACTCCCCGTCCGGCAGCTTGGCCTCCCGGATGTCCGCCTGGATGGTCGTAATGCGCCCGGTAGTGGCCCGGCTGACCCGCTCCCTGGCCCGGTCGAGCATCGGCTGGCTCAGGTCGATGAGGGTGGCGTCGAGGTTCGGCAGGGACTCCAGCAGCTTGAGGGTGTAGTTGCCGGCCCCGCAGCCCACGTCGAGGACGTGGCGGGCGTGGGGCGTCGTGGCCGCTGCCGCCTCGGCGACCAGCGCCAGCGCCAGCGGCGCATCGACTGTAGCCGACTGGCCGGTTTCCAGGTTGGAAAACCGCTCCACGTCGGCGTCGAAGCGCTGCCGGATTTCGTCCACCGTCGATTTCATCAACCCCTCCACGATCAACCGCCGAGAGCGACCAGCGCCATCAGCATCACGTCGTTTTCTCAGGCTTGAGGTCTTCGTTGAACCGGATGCGGTTGCCGAACGGGTCGATGACCTCCACGCACCGGGCGTCAGAGAAGGTCGTCTCGATCCCAGGCCGCAGGTACTTGTAGTGCTTCGCCGAAAGCTGTGGTGGCACTCGTCGTTTTCGGATAGTTTCGTAGCAGCGAAATCAAGACGCTGCCGACTCGCCTTGGCATCTGGACGAGGTTAGGGTCTGGGGAGCAGAATGATCTTGTGGCGCCTCGTAGGCAAATTCACTCCCCTTCAGCGGCTGGCTCCAAAGAAAGGATTGGCGATTGATGAAAGTCCTCATCGTTTATTACAGCACCTACGGCAATGTGTTCCAGATGGCGAAGCTCGTTGCGGAGGGCGTGCAGGAAGTGCCGGGTGCCGAGGCCGTCCTCCGCACGGTGCCCGAACTGATCCCACAGACCGTCATCGACGCGCGCGCGGACATGAAGGCGGGCCGGGAGTTGCAGAAGGGCGTACCGCTCGTCACCGCGGACGACTTTCGCGAAGCGGGGGCCATTGCCTTCGGCACGCCGACCCGCTTCGGCAACGTCGCTTCCCAACTCAAGAACCAGATCGACCAGCTGACCTCCCTCTGGTTGAAGGGCGAATTGGAAGGCAAGCCCGCTGGAGTGTTCGTGTCCACCGGCAGTCTGCATGGAGGTCAGGAAACCACCATCCTCACACTGATGGCCCCGCTGCTGCACCTCGGTATGGTATTGGTCGGTGTCCCTTACTCGGTGCAGGAACTATTTACGACGCAAGGGGGCGGCTCCCCCTACGGGCCAGGACACGTCGCCGGGGGCGATAACAAGCGCGCGATCGATCCCCAGGAGACCGCCATCTGTCGGGCGTTGGGCCGGCGTCTCGCGCAGATTGGCCTGCGACTCCAGAAGGAATGACGGCCGGACGTAAGCCATCACGGCGGGGACAACGAGAACACAAGCCAGAACGACAACGCAGCCCTTGTTGCTCTGGAAAGGCACTAACCTGTAGCAAGACCGATCAGCGACAGGTGGCCGTTGTGCGGTTCCGCTGGCTTACCGCTCCGAGGGAACGCGGCAGCGAGGCCAGCGGATGCAAGGTTCCTTCAGGATCCAGAGTCTCTGCCGGGAACTGAGCGGCGGCTTGCGCCGACCCACCCGGTTCAGTCCGTACAACTTGACACAATTTCTGCCCCGCGACGGCAGATCCTTACCTCGACAAGCGCAACCCCGGCATGATCCTTGCGTCCACTTCTGAAGCATCTACGGTCTGTCCCCAGCGGGCCGGCTTACCGCGAAAGAGAGCATGCCATGCGCATCAAACTTGTGCTCCTGGCCGCCGTGTTGACCCTGATCCCGATGGGCTGCGCCACCACCTTCCGGGCGGGTGGCCGCAACGGCGGTGTTGAAACCGGCGCTGTGATCGCGCCACCCCCGCCTGTGGTCCTTCAAGACAGCTCCCCCATAGCCCCGCTCCCCCTGCAGTAAAAGCGGGCGCCGGCCGCCGGGCCCCGCGCGACGGGCAACAGCACCCCGGACAGAATCAGGGCGGGAACGTACACTCCTCGCAACCGCCAAGGTGGATTGCTTCCCTCTCTGATCCTTCCTCCGGGGAATGCCTTTCATGAACCTCTCCTTTCGCCGCGCTACCGTGACGCCCCGAACCCACTCCCGGATCTTGCTGCCGGCGCTCCTCGTGCTGCTCACCGTTTCCCTCGGGCCGGCGGTGGGACAACAGGGGAAGGACAAACTCAACCTCGATTCGCTGCACGAGCCGCCGTCGTTCACCAGGGAGCCGGTCGCGGTCAAAGCCGGTGACAAGGTGACCATCGAGAACGCCGACGGCAAGATCATTCGCCACCTGGCGGCCAGCGTGCTCGGCAAGAATCCGCCCGAGTGCTCGCCGCCCAGTTCATTCGGCCGCGTCTTCTTCCCCAACGCCGGGCAGTTCCGCGTTGAGGTGATCGACACCAACAACAACCCGATCACGACCTTCGGCAAGTACGGCAACGAAGATAGCGGCGGCCCGGGCGCGCGCGTGAAGCGGCCGGACTTTCCGCTGGCCTGGCCGAACTACGTCGCCGTGTCCGATCGCTGGGCGTACGTACGTGAGCGACACGATCAATCGCCGTGTCGTGCGCGTGCGACTTGGCTACGCGGCGGAAGCGACGTGTGGGATACCGTAAGGAGGGCAGCGTTCAACCAGCGCTGCCGGGGGACACCAGGCTGCGAGCGCTGTCCACGTCGGCACGCAGCTGACGTACCAGGTCGTCAACGCTCGCGAAGGGCCGCGTGTCGCGCAAGCGCTCGATGAAATCGACGGCGATCTGGCGACCATAGAGATCGCCCTTGAAGTCGATGAGATGGACTTCGAGCTTGCGCGCTTGCTCACCGAAGGTCGGATTCGGGCCGATGTTGGCGGCGCCCGCCCAGACCGTGCCCGCAACCTTCGCCCGTACCGCATAGACGCCGTCCGCTGGGATTAGCGTGGCGACGCCTTCCAGGTTCGCCGTCGGGAAGCCGAGCTTCTGCCCGCGGCGCTGGCCGGTCCCCACGACGCCGCGTAGCCGATACGGCCGGCCGAGCAGGACCGCCGCCTGGCGCACGTCGCCGCGCTCCAACTCGCGCTTGACGCGGCTGGTGGAGATCGGCTTGCCGTCCAGTTCGAGCGGACGCACCAGCACGAAGCCCAATCCCGACTCGCGACAGAAGGCGGCAAGGGTATCCACGTTCCCTTCGCGGTTGCGACCGAAGCCGAAATTGAACCCCGGCACCACCGTCCGCGCGGCGAGCCGGCCGCGGATCACCTCGTCGAAGAACGTGCGTGCGCTGAGTTGCAGCAGTTCCGGCGTCGTGCGCAGGACGACAACGCTGGTGGCCCCGTGGGCCTGAAGCAGAGCAGCGCGGTCGGCCAGGGTCGTCAGCATCGGCTGGAATTGCTGCGGACGCAGGAGCTGCAGCGGGTGCGGGTCGAAGGTCAGGGCGACCGCCGGACCACCGACCACGTCGGTCTGCCGGCACAATTCCGCCAGCAACGCTTGATGGCCGCGGTGGACACCGTCGAAGTTGCCGATCGTCACCACACCGCCCCGGCACTCCTCGCCCGGTGTCTCGTCCCAGTGGATCGTGTGAAGCGCCATGAGGATCCTGTACGGAGTACGGAGTACCGAGTACAGAGTACGGAGTACGCCTGCCGATGTTGGCGAACGGCCGGCGTGAGCCGGCTGGTGCTGGCCTGTCCAGCCGGCTCACGCTGGCCGTTCGCCCGGAACTGCCCAAATCGACAGGGATCCCCTCTCCCCTTCCTCTGTACTCGTTCCTCGATACGCAGTACGCTGGACTCCGTACTTGGTACTTCGTACTCCGTACTCCGTACTCATTCCTCTGGACACAGTCGAGGTGATCGATGGACGTACTCAAGACCGCAGACCCGGACATCTGGCAGGCGATTCAGGACGAGCGTCGCCGGCAGCAACACGGCCTGGAAATGATCGCCTCGGAGAACTACGCCAGCGCCGCGGTCATGGCGGCGCAGGGGAGCGTTCTGACCAACAAGTACGCCGAGGGCTACCCCGGCAAACGCTACTACGGCGGCTGTGAGTTCGTCGATGTCGCTGAGCGTCTCGCCATCGAGCGGTTGTTGAAGTTGTTCGGCGCCCAGCGGGCCAACGTGCAGCCGCACTCCGGTGCCCAGGCGAACATGGCCGTCTACTTCGCCTGTATGCAGCCCGGCGATACGTTGCTGGCGATGGACCTGGCCCACGGCGGCCACCTGACGCACGGCATGCACCTCAACTTCTCCGGCAAGCTCTACCGCGTCCACGGCTACGGCGTCCGCGCCGGCGACGAACGCATCGACTTCGATCAGGTCGCCCGGCTCGCCCGCGAGCACAAGCCGAAACTGGTCGTCGCCGGCGCCAGCGCCTACTCCCGCGAGATCGATTTCGCCCAGTTCGCGACGATCTGCAAGGAAGTCGGCGCGCTGTTCATGGTGGACATGGCGCACATCGCCGGCCTGATCGCCGGCGGCCAGCATGGCAACCCGGTCGAGTTCGCCGACTTCGTCACCTCGACGACGCACAAGACCCTGCGCGGCCCGCGCGGTGGTTTCGTCCTGTGCCGTCAGGAATGGGGCCAGAAGATCAACTCGTCCGTCTTCCCCGGTATACAGGGCGGGCCGCTGATGCACGTCATCGCCGCCAAGGCGGTCGGCTTCGGCGAAGCGCTGCGGCCCGAGTTTCGCGCCTATGCCGCCCAGGTCGTTGCGAACGCGAAGTCGCTGGCTCACGAGTTGCAGCGGCTCGGCTTCCGCCTCGTCTCGGGCGGCACCGACAACCATCTCTTGTTGGTGGACGTGGCCTCGCGCGGCCTGACCGGCAAGCTGGCCGAGGAGGCGCTGGATCGAGCCGGCATCACGGTCAACAAGAACAAGATCCCCTTCGATCAGCGGCCGCCGCTCGATCCGTCGGGCATCCGCGTCGGCACGCCGGCGCTGACGACGCGCGGCATGCGCGAGCCCGAGATGCGCGCAATCGCTGGTTGGATGGGCGAGGTACTGACGGCCCCGCAGGACAAAGGCGTTGCTGAACGGGTGCGCGGCCGCGTGCGCGAACTGGGCGAGCAGTTCCCGGCGCCCGCCAACCCCCAAGAGGCGTGAGTGGCCCTGACCTCCGACGGTTGACGCCGGCCGTCGCGGTCCTAGCCTGTCCTCATGACACACGCACACGGCGAACCGCACAAGTATCTGCACAAGATCAGCCACAAGCGGATCGACCCGCCCCCGCTCACGGGCCAGACGCCGCTACCCCAACTCATCGAGGAGGCGTTCCTGTCGTACAACGCCGGCAGGCTCCGCGAGGCTTGCCGGCTGTTCGCCTCCAAGATGCTCGCCGACGACACTACCGTCGGCCTGTCGCTCAGCGGCGCCCTGACGCCCGCCGGCCTTGGCATCTCCGCCCTGGTGCCGCTCGTCGAGGCCGGTTTCATCGACTGGATCGTCAGCACCGGCGCCAATCTGTACCACGACACTCACTTTGCGCTAGGCATGGACATGCACCAGTCGCGTCCGGGGCTGGACGACCTCAAGCTGCGCGAACATCAGGTCATTCGCATCTACGACATCGTTTTCGACTACGAGAATTTGCTTGGTACGGATCGCTTTTATCGCACACTTTGTCGTAGCGAGGTGTTCCAGAAGACGCTCGGCACCGCGGAGTTCCATTACCTCGTCGGCAAGTACCTGGCAGCACGTGAGGATGCTGGCGAGCCGGGGGCGTCAGCCCCCGGCGCACGCCATCGGAGCCTGTTGGCGGCGGCGTATCGCTGCGCCGTGCCGATCTTCACCTCGTCGCCGGGCGACAGTTCCATCGGCATGAATCTCGCCGCTCTGCAGTTGGAGGGTTCGGCACTGAGCATCGATCCGCTCCGTGACGTCAATCAGAGCGCCGCGATCGTGTACGATGCCAAGAAGGCCGGCCGGAGCGGCGTATTGATCCTGGGCGGCGGCTCGCCGAAGAATTTCATCCTGCAGACCGAGCCACAGATTCAGGAAGTGCTCGGCCTGGAGGAGAGCGGCCACGATTACTTCCTGCAGATCACCGACGCCCGCCCCGACACCGGCGGCCTAAGCGGAGCGACGCCGCAGGAGGCGATGACCTGGGGCAAGGTGGATCCGGACCAGCTGCCTGACACGGTAACCTGTTACCTCGACTCGACGGTGGCCCTGCCGCTGCTGACGGTGTACGCCCTGGCGACGCGGCCAGCGCGACCGCTGCGCCGCCTGATGGATCGTCTCGACGCGCTGACGGCACAACTGGTACAAGAATACGGTGGGCGGCGCAAGACGGAAGAAGGCGGAGCCGGGTAGCCGCGCCACCTTCCCGCTTGCGGGTTAGCAGGGAGAGTGCTAACCCGCAAGCGGGAAAGTCGAGAGCGGCGAAGTGCCGAAAAAAAGGAGGCGAGATGGTCGGGGGAGGTTGTCCTTATAATGGAGTGACGGTCGAATTGTTTCCCCCGGTATGGAGGACTCCGCGCCGATGAAAACTCCTGATGCCGCTTCTCCCCGCTCCCGACGGCATTACGTCGTCGCCATGTTATTAGGGACCGCGTTATCGGCGCTCGGCACCGCCTCGGCCAGCCAGGCGGCTGCCGTGGGCGACGTGAGTGTCCAGGCGGTCAACAACGTCAGTCGTTACTGCACCGCTTGCTGGCGCAACGCCCGGCTGCCGATGGATTACTGGAGCGATTGCACCCAGGACGTGTTCAGCCGGCTCCTCGAACGCATCCCCACCCAGCGCTGGGACCAACTCCTCGCCGCCGAGGGTGAGGAGCGCCAGGAATTTCTGCGCGCCATCGACGCGGTCAAGAAGCGCACCCAGCGCGGCCTGAAGCGGTCGCTCAACCTGAACAGCGTCGTGGCCGATAGCCGCGATGGCCAGGAGCGCTCCCTCGCCGACGAGCGCGAGGCCGTCCATCGGGCGGCGAGCGAGTTGCTCAGCGACCGGCAGCAGCGCATCCTGCAGATGAGCTTCGAGGGGTGGTCGGTCCAGGACATCGCCGCGGAACTGCAACTGCCCGCCGAACGGGTCAGCGACGAGAAGTACAAGGCGATTCGGAAGTTGCGCGAGCACCTCTGCCATTCGGGCAACGATCTCGAAAGTTGAGAGTTGCCGGACAAAACGCGCGCGGCGAGCGGCGCGGCGTCAGCCCACCGGTAACACGCGACCACCGGCGGGCTGACGCCGCGCCGCTCGCCTTTTGTCCACTCGCTCTGATTCTCACTTCGACCCGGCGCAACAACTGCGCCGCCCATCTTGCCCCGAACCGCTACACTAACGGCGGACCTCATCCCACGGATTACGAGGGAGCCGCCATGCCGACCCCCATCCTCCGGCTCGTCCTTACCTTGCTTCTGTTGGCCGCGCCGCTCGGCTGGCTCCTCGAACCGGGGACACCGCGCTCCGCCGCACAACCGTCGGCCCCCATCATGAAGTTCAAGGTGCCAGCGGGTTTCGTCGTCGAGCGTGTGGCGGGGCCGCCGTTGGTACAGCATCCGATGATGGCCTGCTTCGATGAGCGCGGCCGTTTGTTTATCGCCGAGGCCGCCGGCGTCAATCGCAAGGCCGCCGACCTCCTCGCCAATCCACCCAACGCGATCCGCCTGCTCGAAGCAGCCGACGACCGCGGCATCTTCCGCGCGGTGCGCACTTTCGCCGATAAAATGACATTGCCGATGGGAGTTCTCTGGCATGACGGTGCCCTCTACACCGCGTCACCGCCGAGCCTGTGGCGCCTGGAGGACACGCGCGGTACGGGCGTCGCCGATCAGCGGCAGGAGTTGGTGACGCGCTTCGGCTTCACGGGCAACGCGGCGGACGTCCACGGCCCGTTCCTGGGGCCGGATGGGCGGCTTTACTGGTGCGATGGGCGGCACGGGCATGAGATCAAGCGACCCGATGGCACGATGATGCGCGGCAAGGCGGCCCGCATTTTCCGCTGCCGGCCTGATGGCAGTGAGGTCGAGGTGGTGTGCGGGGGTGGCATGGACAACCCCGTCGAGATCGCCTTCACCGCCGAGGGCGAACCGCTGGTGACGGTCAACATTCTGCACAATCGGCCGGCCCGCAACGACGGCATTATTTACGCCATTGAGGGGGGCGTTTATCCCTGGCACGACGTCCTGAAGGAGTTCAAGCGCACCGGCGACCTGCTGCCGGCGGTGGCGGACCTCGGCTGGGTCGCGCCGAGCGGCCTGGTGCGCTATCGCGGCGCGGCTTTCGGCGCAGGTTACCAGGGCAACCTCTTCTCGGCGCAGTTCAACCGGCGGCGCGTGCAGCGGCACATCGTCGAGCGCGACGGAGCCGCGTTTCGCGTCCGCACCGAGGATTTCCTCGTTGCCGACGATCCCAATTTCCACCCGACCGACGTGCTGGAAGACGCCGACGGCAGTCTCCTGGTGGTGGACACCGGCGGTTGGTTCCGCATCGGCTGCCCGACCTCGAAGATTGCCCAGCCGGAAATCAAGGGCGCGATCTATCGGGTGCGGCGAGCCGACGCGCCGCGCATCGACGACCCGCGTGGTCTGAAATTGGCCTGGGAGACGCTGACACCGGCTGCCCTGGCGGGACTGCTGGACGACACGCGCTTTGCGGTCCGCGATCAAGCCATCGCCCTCCTGGCGAAGCGCGGCGCGGCGGCACTCCCGGCGCTGGAGCAGGTGTTGAAGGGCAGCAAGTCGGCTCGTGCCTGCCGTAACGCCGTCTGGACGCTGACACGCATCGACTTGCCGGCAGCGCGAGCGCTCGTGCGACAAATGCTATCGGACAAGGAGTTGACCGTAAGACTGGCGGCGGCTCACTCGGCTGGCCTGCATCGCGACCAGAAAGCGGTACGGCAACTGACGACCCTGGTCGGCGACGGCGAGCCCGCAGTGCGCCGCCAGGCGGCAACGGCGCTAGGCCGGCTTGGCGCTGCCGAGGCGGTGCCGGCGTTGCTGGAGGCCCTCAAGGGCAGCAGCGATCGTTTCCTCGAACACGCGCTCATCTACGCCCTGATCGAGATTGGCGACCGTACGCGAGTGCTCAAGGGGCTGAGCAATGCGAGCCCGGCGGTGCGGCGCGGCGCTCTGATCGCGCTGGATCAGATGGAGGGTGGCGGGCTGACGCGCGAACAGGTTCTGCCTCAGCTGAACACCGACGATCCCGCCTTGCAGCGCACAGCCCTTGGCATCGTCAGTACACGCCCTGGCTGGGCAAGTGAGATCGTCGGGCTGCTGCGGCAGTGGCTGGCCGAACCCGCCCCCGACGCGATACGTCAGGAGGCACTGCGCGGGGTGCTGCTCGCGCTCTGCAAGGAGCCGGCCGTTCAGGAATTGACCGCCCGTGGCCTGAACGATGCGAAGACGTCCGCCGTCGTGCGTTTGCTGCTGCTGGAGACGGTGGCCCGCGCCCCGATCGAGAAACTGCCGCCCGCCTGGGTGAGCGCCGCCGGCAAGGCGCTGGGGGATGAGGACGAGCGCGTGGTGCGACAGGCGATTGCCGCGGTCCGCGCCGCCCGTGTGGCCGATTTCGACGCTCGCTTGTTGAAGTTGGCCAGCGACGCACGCCGTTCCGAGGAGGTGCGCGTCGCCGCCATCGCGGCCGCAGCGCCGCGGTTGTCGCCGCTGCCGGAATCTGCCCTCAGTCTGCTGCTCAAGCAACTCGGCAAGGACACGCCGCCGTTGCTGCGTCTGGCCGCTGCCGAAGCGCTGGCGAGCGCTCGCCTGGATGAGCGCTCCCTGGAGCGACTCACCGAAGCGGTGGCCGCGGCTGGACCGCTGGAGTTACCGGGTCTGCTGGCCGCCTACGAGCGCCCCGCCGGCGCGGCGATAGGCAAGCGACTCCTCGCCGCCCTGGCAAAAGCGCCCGGTTTGCCCAACCTGACGCCGGAGGCGCTGCAGCGTGTGCTGCGCGGCTATCCACCGGAGGTGCAAAGCGCCGCGGCGCCACTCCTCAAACGACTGGCGAGCGACAGCGAACAACAGCGACAGCGTCTGGCCGAATTGGAGCCCACACTGAACGGCGGCAATGCGGAGCGCGGCCGACAAGTCTTTCTGGACCACCGCGCAACCTGTGCCGCCTGCCACTCGGTCGAGGGCCGCGGCGGTCGCATCGGTCCGGATCTGAGCAAGATCGGCAGTGTGCGCAATCGGCGCGATTTGCTGGAGGCGATCGTGTTCCCCAGCGCCAGTTTCGCCCGCGGTTACGAGCCTTACACCGTGGCCTTGCGCGACGGGCGCGTGTTCGTGGGCATTCTTGGCCGCGAAACCGCCGAGGCGGTCTACCTGATTACCGCCGAGCGTGCCGAGGTACGCTTGCCGCGGCCGGAGGTCGAGTCAATCGTACCCGGCCGCGTTTCGATCATGCCGCAGGGGCTCGATACCCTGCTGAGCCGGCAGGAACTTGCCGACCTGATCGCGTTCCTGGAGGCGCTACGCTGAACTGGTGCCGTGCCGAATGAGGTGTTGTTCGTAGTTCCGCCTTTAGGCGGCCGGACATCAAACCGCCTAAAGGCGGAACTACGAACCCCGCGGAGGGATACACTGATGGATCTGCCGACCTACGCCGACGTGCTGGCCGCCGCTCCGGTCGTGTACCGTTTCCTCAAACCGACGCCCCTCTACGAGTGGCCCGCCCTGTCGCGGTTGCTCGGCTGCCGCTACTTCCTCAAGCACGAGAACCACACTCCCACCACAGCGTTCAAGGTGCGCGGCGGCTTGAACGTGGTGGCGCGGCTCAGCGAGGAGCAGCAGCGGCGCGGCGTCCTCGGCTGCACGACTGGCAATCACGGTCAATCGCTGGCTTACGCTTGCCGCCGTCACGGCGTCCGCTGCGTCCTCGTCGTGCCAGCGGTCAACAACCCCGACAAGGTCGCGGCGATGCGTGTCCTCGGCGCCGAGATCATCGAGCACGGCCGCGACTTCGACGAGGCGCGGCAGCACTGCGAGGAGATCGCCGTTCGCGAGGGCTTGCGCTACGTCCACTCGGCGAACGAGCCGGACCTGATCGCCGGCGTCGGCACGTATGCGCTGGAGATTTTCGACGACTTGCCCGACCCCGACGTACTGCTGGTGCCGGTGGGCCTGGGCAGCGGCATCTGTGGCACCGGGCTGGTGGCGTCTGAGCGGCGGCCGACGACGCGCGTGATCGGTGTGCAGTCGGAGCTGGCCCCGGCGGTGACGCTGTCCTGGCGTGAGGGCCGACCCATCGAGACCAGCACGCCCGGCACCTTCGCCGAGGGCATGGCGACGCGCGTGCCGGCCGAGATGACGCTGGGGCTGATGCGGCGCCTGGTTCACGAGATGGTTCTCGTGAGCGACGCAGCCCTGCGCGAGGCAATCCTGTTGCTCCTGCGGCTGACGCACAATCTCGCGGAGGGAGCGGGCGCCGCGGCGACGGCGGCAGCGTTTCAGATGCGCGAACGCCTGGCGGGCAAGACGGTCGTCGGCGTGCTCTCGGGCGGCAACCTCGACCTGCGCGAACTGGCCCGCATTGTCGGTTCTACTGGCCGCGAGTCGGTATGACACAAGCCCGGAGCGCCAGCGACGGGACGGAGCCATGCTACTGTCCCGTCGCTGGCGCTCCGGGCTTGTGTCAGGCTGGCCCGCATTCTGGCGTAAGCCCACGGGTCGCTACCCGTGGGCTTGGCTGCTTTCTTCTCTCACCTCTCGTGTCCAGCGGCAACGATCTTGCTACAAGCGCCGGCCCTTCGGGCATTGCGGTGAACTCGCGCCCTGCCGTCTGCCGAAGATACATCGGGCATAGCGAATCCGCTGTTCAATGTGGAAAGGAGAAAGGGATGGCGAAGGCACGCGTAGCTTCGGGGCTGCTGGCGGGCTGCCTGCTCCTGTGGGGCGGCGCGGCCACCGCGCAGGCGCAGCAGCCGACCGTCGCCCAGATGCTGACTTTCAAACCGCGTCAGGAAGGCATTGCCATCAGCACGCCGACCAAGGAAGAAGAGGCGAACTGCAAGGTCGAGTTGGTCCGCGGCCAGCAGCCCGGCAGCAGCGGCTGGCTGCTGCTCGACCCCCAGGGCCGGCCGATGCGCCGCTTTTTCGATAGCGACGGCGACAAGAAAATCGACGTCTGGTCTTACTACAAGGACGGCGACGAGGTGTATCGCGAAATCGACACGAACATGAACGATCGCGCCGATCAGTACCGCTGGCTGAACGGCGGCGGCATGAAGTGGGGCATCGACGCCAACGAGGACGGCAAGATCGACAGTTGGAAGATGATCTCCGGGGTCGAAGCCGCCCAGGAAGCCTACCTGGCCGTCGCTGCTCAGGACTTCCATCGGCTGCGCGCCCTCTTCATCACCGAGGCGGAGTTGAATTCTCTCAAGCTGTCCGCCAAGGACAACGAGCAGATCCGCAAGCAACTCGCCGGTGCTCAGGCGAAGTTCGACGAGACGATCAAGAAACTAACCAACCTGAACGGGAAGGCGCAGTTCATCCGCGTCGAGAGCGCGGTGCCACAGTGCCAAGCGGATCTCGATGTGATCCGATCTCCCAATCGTATCGTGATGTACCAGGGCGCCGACGGGAAGCACGACTTCCTGTCCACCGGCGCGATGGTGCAGGTCGGGCTGGCCTGGCGTCTGCTCGACGCGCCGGCGCCGGGCGATATGCCGGGCCAGCGTGAGGATCCGAATCTCAAGGTCAAGACCGAGGATCCTGAACTGATCGAGCTTCAGAAGAAGCTCGAAGCCCTGGAGAAGACACAACCGGGAGGGGGTGACCCAGGCCCCAATCCGGAACTGGTCACCTTCTGCCAGAAGCGCGGAGCACTGTTCGACCAGATCCTGCCGCGGCTGAAGACCGCCGATCAGATCGAAATCTATACCAAGCAAATAGCCGACAATCTGAGTACCTGGGCACAGGCCAGTCCCAAAACCGACAAGACGGCCTTGCAGCGGCTTAGCGAACTTGTGAGCAAGGCCGCTCCGGGAAGCCCGCTGCAACCGTACCTCACCTTCCGTAAGCTCGTGGCGGAATACATGCCACTCCTCATCGACCTGGGAGAAGCCCCAAAGGCACAGCCGAAATGGGCCGAAGAACTGACCAAGTTCGTCCAGGCCTATCCGAAGGCAGAAGATGCTCCAGAAGCTCTGAATTATCTGGCAATGGGGAAGGACTTCGGTGGTACCAAGGAGAACGACGAAGAGGCCAAACGCTGGTATCAGCAGATCGTCGCCAACTTCCCCGACCACCCGCTGGCGGCCAAGGCCCGCGGCTGCATCCGCCGCTTGGAGTTGGTTGGCAGGCCGATGGAACTGTCGGCGCCGACGCTGGGCAGTGGCGCCGCCTATGACCTCGCCAAGCAGCGCGGCAAGGTTGTGGTGGTGTATTACTGGGCGAGCATCTCCAAGGAGTGCATCGGCGACTTCGCCCGGCTGAAGCAACTCCACGCGACCTACGCCGCGAAGGGGCTCGAACTGGTCGGCGTCAACCTCGACGACACCGCCGAGGCCGCCAGCAAGTTCCTGCAGAGCAACGCGCTGGCGGTGCCGCACCTCTTTGCGGCCACCAAGGACAATGCCGGCCTGAGCGGGCCGTTGGCGATGCAGTACGGCATCATGAGCCTGCCGACGATCATCCTGGTCGGCAAGGACGGCAACGTCATCAACCGTTCGCTCCAGATCAACGACCTGGAGGACGCCATCAAGAAAGCGCTGTAACGGTTCGCCCTCTTCCCGCTTGCGGGTTAGCAGTGTGAAGACTGCTAACCCGCAAGCGGGACGAACCACTCACGGCCGCAGTGTCCGCTTCATGAAGTCCACCATCAGCCGCTGGTAGTGCCGCCCGAACAGCCCGTGACGCGCGCGCGGGTAGAACATCACCTCGAAATCGCGGTCCGCACGCTGCAACGCCTCCATCAACTCGATCGTGTTCTGCACGTGGACGTTGTCGTCCATCAGCCCGTGCAGGATCAGTAACTTGCCGTGCAACTTCGCCGCCGCCTTCACCACCGAGGTCTCGTCGTAGCCCTGCGGGTTCTCCTGCGGCGTGTTCATGTAGCGCTCGGTGTAGATCGAATCGTAGTTGCGCCAATCCGTCACCGGGGCGCCCGCGATACCGGCGGCGAATAGCTTGCTGTGTGTCATCGCGTACGCCGTCATGAAGCCGCCGTAGCTGTGACCGCTCATCCCCACGCGCGACGCATCCACCCACGGATGGGCCGTCAGCCAACGAATTGCCGTTTCAATATCCTTTAACTCCTGTACTCCGAGGCGACGGTACGCGGTCCACGTCGCCACGGCCCCCTTGCCGCTGGCGCTGCGCGGGTCGCAGCGAAAGACGACGAAGCCCATTTGCGCCGCCGCTTCGTCGGGCACCCGCGCCGCCGACCAGGCATCGCGGATGGTTGGCGCGTGCGGTCCGCCATACGTCTTGAACCACACCGGATAGCGCTTTTTCGGGTCGAAATCGGGCGGTTTGAGGACGGTCCCTTCCAGCACGAAGCTATCGGGCGTCTTGATCTGCACGGTCTCCTGCTTGCCCTGCCGATACTCCTCGCGGATGTAAACGGGGTTCGTGTCCACCCATCGGCCCAGGTCACCGTTGCCGCGGTAGAGCCGCACTTGCGGCGCCGTTTCGAGGTCGCTGCGGGTGTCGAGGAAGAACTTGCCGCCGGGGCCGACGTTGGCGATATGACTGCCCGGCGATTTCGTCAAGCGCTGGAAGTCCGTGCCGTCGAGTTTGACGCGGTAGACGTTCGTCGCAATGGGGCTGTCGCGCGTCCCCGACAGGTAGATCCAACCGCCGTCCTCATCGACCAGATGCAGAGTGCGAATCTCCCATTGCCCGCTGGTGATCGGCCCTTTCAGCTTGCCGTCCTTCGCGAAGTGATATAGGTGCTTCCAGCCGGTGCGCTCACTCAGGAGCAGGAACGAGCCGTCCTTGAGGAAGTGAGGCGGTCCCGAATCCTCGACCCATGCCTTGGTCGTGTCGCGGAGCAATTTCTGCGTGGAGCCGCCGTTCCGCGGGCCGATGCAAAGGTCGAGCCACGTTTGAGCGCGATCCTGGACATAGAAATAGAGACGTTCGCTGTCCGGAGTGAAGCCGGCGCGGATGACCAGCGACGCGGTCGGCGAGTAGTC
This sequence comes from Gemmataceae bacterium, assembly GCA_035637055.1. Classification (GTDB taxonomy): domain Bacteria; phylum Planctomycetota; class Planctomycetia; order Gemmatales; family Gemmataceae; genus DASPXY01. The sequence goes on from DASPXY010000270.1 coordinate 15,155, forward strand.
GCTCAGATCAGCCCAGCGCACCGCGCCGCCCGCCACGGAGACGACCCCGAGTTTGACGGTCGGGTTCGCCGCCCCCGCCTTGGGGTACGCCGTCACCTCGACCTGCTGCTTGCGCTGTGTGTGATCAACCACGGTGAACTTCGGCACGGTCGTGTCGTCGAAGCGCAGGAAGGCGATGCTGTGGGAATCGGGGCTCCACCAGTACGCTTTCCAACTGCGATGGAAAATCTCCTCGAAGTAGACCCAGTCCGCCTTGCCGTTGGAGATGAGAGGGGTGCCGTCGGTGGTCAGCGCGCGCTCCGACTGCGTCGCAATGTCCACGACGTAGAGGTTGTGATCGCGCACGAAAGCGACGAAGCGGCCATCAGGGCTGAACGACGCCAGTTCCTCGCGGGCGGGCGTCTTGGTCAGCCGTGCGGCCCTGGTGCCGTCGAAATTGCAATAATAGAGGTCGTTATCATACTCGAAGAGGCTGCCGCTGCGCTGCGGGTTCATGTCGAAGCCGACGCTGCGTCCCATTGACTGGGCGGTGGCCTTGTCGATGGTCGGCAGCGAACGCAGCCCTTTCGCGAGCTTTTCGGGGTCGTGGAAGGGCGTGGAGCGGCCGGTGGCAGCGTGGACCTTGTACAGCCGGCCCTCTTTCACTTGCAGGAAATGCTCGCCGTCCTTGAGCCAGGTCAGGCCGGAGACTGGAGTGCCCGTGAAGTTGAGCGGCGTCTTCGCGTCGAAGATGGCCTCGAAGGTGATCGGCCTGTTCAACTGGCGATCCTCACGGAGCGGGCGAACAGATCCCGTCGTGAGCGGCCGGGGCTTTGGCAAACGGAGGATGGGGTACTCCTGGCCCTCCTTGAGCCCGGCATCGAAGAAGGTCCAGGCACACAGACCGTCTTCGGCCTGCGGTTCGAGCAGGTAAGCAGCCAATCCACCCAGAGGCTGCGCCGTGCGTACCAAAATCGTGCCGGCCGGGACGTGCCTGGTCCGTTCGACCAGCGTGACATCCACCTTGACGAGGTGGTGTTTCTGGTAGGGTTTCGCCTCGCGCATCACCTTATCAACGCGGTAGGCCTCGACGTCGAATTCGACGTCCTCGCGCAATTCCTCCAGCGCAACGCCGTGCCGTTGCAGCGTTTCGACGGCCTTGGCGTAAGAGGCGGGCAGCAGGTAGGCATTGGTGGGGCGGGCGTAGCGAGAGATCCACGCCTCGCCCATGTACTCTACTTCGTAGTCGCGCGGCTTGCCCGGGACGACCTTGCCGCCCTTCCTTTCCTCGACGAAACCGAGGATCTTTACCCGTTTTGCGAGAGCAAGTTGGTCGTGCCGCAGGGGAACCCCACCCCAGGCGACGTCG
>DASPXY010000271.1:0-2332 GCA_035637055.1 Gemmataceae bacterium
CAGGCCCTTTGCGCCGAACGACAGGCCCCGGGTGGCCGGACGCCAGTTCCTGTTCACCACCAGCACGTAATCCACGTGGTCCATGTGTCTGCTCATGCCAGTCAGTGATCGGCATTGTGAACCGATCATCGATCGACGGTGTGATCACACCATGACCTCCGCCATCGGATGACACCCGGCAATCACCGCATCGGCGCGCGCGAACGCGCAATATCACCGCCCGGAATCGCGAAGAGATCGTCATGACTGCCACCGAGCAAGGACATCCTCGCCCGGATCGCCGCGAGGTAGAGGTCGCGGACGATCGTGCCGCCACCCTGGCCGCACTGTCGAGGGAGCTGACGCAGCGCCTGAGCAAGCATCCGCTGCCGCCGCGACGCCACGCCCTTGAGCGCGAGCGCTCGCCCTGGCAGCCGCTGTGGTGGATGGGTCTTCTTTCGGCACTCGGTGTCGCCGTCGCCGGGCTGGCGATCATGTCATCCGGGATGATCTGGAAGGAGCTTGAACGGTTCAGGGGGCAGCCGGCCGATACGTCGCTCGTCGGCTCGTCGATCACGACCGTTTCAACCGCGGCAACCGCAACGGCACCCTCACCACAGTCCGCCGCCCCTCCGATCGACCCGCCGAAGATCGCCAGCACGCCGGTGCACGACCAAACGACCACTGCTTCGCAAGGTGACCTTCAGAGCGTGGATGATCGCGAGCTCACCTGGACAGAGGTTCACGAGTTGCAGATCAGACTGCGGGCCCTGAAGTTCGACCCCGGGCCGCTGGATGGCGTGAAGGGACCGCTGACAAGCGCCGCCGTGCGACGCTTCCAGGAGTCACAAGGTAACCGCGGCACGGGCGACATTGGGTTGAGGACGTTGATTCACGTGCGGCAGGCGACCACCGCACCCGAGTGAAGCGACAGTCGCTTCCCTACATCGATCACCCAGGAGCATTCGACCACCTTGCCGGTCAAGGCGGTGGGGTGCGCCGGGCGAAGAATGCCAACACTTCGAATGCTAGAGCGGGATGAGATGAGATGGAACCGCATGCGGTTCCATCTCATCTCATCCGCGCGCTCGGGCGATCGCAGTTCCACAGGGCATGATGGGTCCGGCTGATTCCAGCCGGACCCATCATGCTCTGGCCGTCGCCGTGGGCCTGACATGGCGTCGACGCGTCCGCATGTACGCTTTATCGACGATCGCAATCATGGCGCGCCATTGCCCGTCGCCGACGGCAGCCACCCGCCCCCAACCACTTAGTTTTTTGCCGGCTCCGCGGTCTTCCAGACGTATCCCAAGGCCTGGTAGTTCGCGATCTGGCTGAAGGCCGGATCGCATGCGGCGAACTTGACACGGATGCGCCTGACGGCGGCGCGTGCATTCAGTCGGCATTCGTCTGCAGTTGCCGCGCCGCCCGCCTGATGGCGGATCTGTTCGTGGATCTCGCGATAGGTGGCGGGCGCCGGCGAGCGCCGGGCCAGCAACTCGACGATACGATACTCGCCGAGCGTCAGGGCGAGATCGGTATCATCCCAGAAGGCGCGTCCTTCAACTGGATTGAGCAGCAGCCGGCCGCGCTGCTCCAGGCGCCGCTGGACCCGCACGCCGGGTGCGGCGTTGACGACAAGGTTGAGGCGCCTGACCAGTACGTCAAAGCCGCGCGTCTTGTCGATGAAGTCGGCGGCGCCCGCGAGGAAAGCACGCCGCTCGTTTTCCACCATAGGATAGGCAGTCAGGAAGATGACCGGGTTGTCGATTCCTCGTCGCTGCAGCTCGGCGAACAGTTCGAAGCCGGAAAGACCGGGCAACTGCCAGTCGAGAACGATGGCATCCGCCGATGACGCGACGTCGCCGGCCGCGAGGAGCGATTCGGCGTCGGAGAAGGCCTGCACACCAAAGCCGTGGATGCCGAGCTCCGTCTCAACCAATTCGCGGAACATCGTGTCATCTTCGACCAGCACGATGCGCGGCCCGCTCCCGATGCCTCCGGCAGGCTCGCCGGAGGTTGGAAGTGGAAGTTGCTTCATGCGCCGATTGGCTGGGTCAGGACCCGTCCTGACGCCGCTGAAGATCGGAGTAGCGGAGAGCTCGGGGCCACAATTTCTTCCTCCCACTGCAGGCGTACGAGCCACACATCTGGTTTAACACCGTACGACCGGCCTTGCTGTGATCAGATTGGGTAAGCCGCAAGCGATACAAGATTGTGACATCGCTGGCCTTGCGATGGCTCAACGCAGACTGCCGCCCTAAACCCGAGTTGCGCACCAAGCGAACATTCGGAGGCAGCTGACCATGTCACTGACCGTCGAGCACGTTGCCCGCCCCTTCTTCGACCGCGC
>DASPXY010000272.1:0-4642 GCA_035637055.1 Gemmataceae bacterium
CGACTGACGACCGTGACGGGAACGTCCTGGCCTCCCCGGCCAGGACGTTCTGACGTGTGAAACCGGCGATCGCGTAACTGAGGTGCTCAAGCGAGTTCTTCGGACTCATTCACATCCCTGTCGCGAGTTGTTTGACGAGACGCCGTCGTAACTGACCCGCCGACAACTCGATGGTGCGCTGGTCTGCGGCGAACTCAAAACGCAGGCGCTCGCCATCAATGCTGATCCCCAACCCAGCTGACCCAGCGGGCAGACCGAGCAGGGTTCGCAGCGCTCCCTGAGTAAGTTCGTAGACGTGCCCCTCAAGCCGCAAGAGGACGCGTTCCCCTTTATCGGTAATCAGGGCAGAGGGTGGCGCATGAGCCATGATGAACTCTCCGCAGGACGACTCCTTAAATCCGTCGCCCCTCGTATTGCATGATCCAGATCTCTTCCTGGTCGAACTCCGCTTTGAGCCGCTCTTTCTCCGCCTGCCAGAAACGCAAACTCCGACGTGCGTGGCCTATCTCATAGACCCAGTGGTCTTCCACGTAGAGCTGACCCGACGGGCTGAGCCAGGCGCCTTCCGCCTGGCCTTTCCGAGTCCAGCCGCCAAACTTGCGGATCATCCGTGCGTGAAATGCGCCGTAGACCGCAGGCTCGAACGGCTGGCCCACGTTGTTGCATTGGGGAAGCAGGATTTGGGTAATGAATGGCATCCGTGCTCCAGGGCTGTCTAGGTTAGTCTACGCAGGGTGTCCCGGAAAGAAAAGCGGGGAATTGGTGTCACTTCGCCTTCCGCCCGCGAAGGTCTTCTGCAACGGAACCCGCCGGAGAGCAGCGGACTTTTTCTGAGCTTCTGTCACTCACGATATTTATGCAGCCCCGTTGTCGCCGCGCCGCCAGCGGCCCAACTTGCCCACCGCTCTCGTGAAGAGCTTGCGCGGGTGGCGCCAGGCCAGCCGGAGAAGATGGCGCAGATAGGCAAAGCGGCTCTCGTCGGCCGGTCTGTGGCCGGAGAAGGTGTAGAGAGCCTCGAACGTGTCCTTCAGCGCCTGGTGAATCACCACGCCGCCCGTCCGCCGCTCCGGCAGCAGAACCGCCAGACCAAAGCCCCCCCACATGTCCGGGGCGGCCACCGGGGCATGGTCCAGGAAAACGCCTCCCACAAAATCCAGTTCGACGTGATGGACGTACGGGCACCCCTGCCAGGCGGCCTCAAGCATGCCCTGGCGGCAGGGCGGGTTGAAGCTGTCGTGCATGAGCACATGGACTGGTCGGCGGGGGACGTGCCGCAGGACCGCATTGATGTCCTGGCGAACGCCCGGGCCGGTGTGGTCGCCATCAATCAGGACAAAGCCCAACTCCTCGCCGCGCGCCTCGATCTCTTCCAGGACCGCCGGCAGGACGACCGCCGAGTCTCCGGTGCGGAACTCCACGTTGGGGAACCGACCGGTCAGCGACGCCGCGACAGCAGGGTCGATGTCGATGGAATACACCCGCCCGGCGCGCGAAGCGATGACCTGAAGGCTGCCCCCGCGCTGGGTGCCGATCTCGATGGCGACGGGAGGTCGGATCAGATCCACCAGCTGGATCAGTGCCACCCGCTCCGGCCGCGTCATCGCCCAGGGGAGGGGAAACTCCATCTGGAGGAAGTGCGGTAGTTTGGGGTGGATGACCATGACTTCCTCGGCATGCGGGTAAACCGGACCAGGGCGCCTGCCGGCACGCCAGCAGGGCAGATAAGACGAAAGCTCTTATCCGCCACCTGGAAGGTTGTCAAGATCCCGATCTGTTTGAGTGAACAGGAGGCGTGGCCAGGGGTGCGGGGCCTTTTCTGAACTTCTGTCACTCACTATATTAGCGCCCACGAAGTCCAGGAGGCCGCAAACGGGTAACAGCCCGTTGAAAACCCCTCCCCCAGCCCCTCCCCGCAACGGAGAGGGGAGAGTTGTCTGTCTGGCTCCCCCTCTCCGTTGCGGGGAGGGGCCGGGGGAGGGGTTTGTCAACAAACGGGTAACGCTCGCCCACCAACGACCGGAGCGTGCCATGTTGATCCTGCACGATACGCCCTCGGGCGACCTGACGCACATTCAGGCCATCGCCGAGATCAGCGAGGGCATCGCCCTCTTCGATTACGTCCGCATCAAGCAGGCCGACGGAGCTGCCTGGATCGGCCAGGTGGTCCAGCCCAATCAGAACATCTCCACCGTCGGCAATCGCCTCGATCCGACCATCCTGCACGGTCTGCGCCTGATGCAGACGCACCCCGAAGTCCAGTCCGTGCAGTCGGTGCAGATCTTCGACATCCTCATTCTCGGCCAGTATCAGGACGGCCAACTCCTGACGCCGCGGCTGCGGCCCCTGCCAGGCTCGCAGGTGACGCGCCTGGGAGCGGCGGAGACAGCGGCGGTCATCGAGATTCCACCGCTGGAGTATCACGAAGATGGCACCACCAACGTCATTGGCGAACTGCTCAATGCCGAGGAAGTGCCCCTGTGTCTTGAAGAGCGGAAATTCAACTATCACATCATGGTCGCCGGCGGGACAGGCTCGGGGAAATCCAACGTCGCTGCCAACCTCGTCGATCAGGGTCTCAAGTATGGCAAGTGTGTCCTCATCCACGATGCCAAGCCCGATTACGGCCTGATACGCCAACCGAATACCGACGCCCGCGTCCAACGCATCTGGGAACGCTTTGAAGAATGGCGACTCTTTCCGCACGGCGCGGACAATGTGAAGCGCATCGGCTTTTACGGCATTTGCGATCCGTCAACGGTCGATGAAGTGGTCGCGTTTCGCTCCTCCGATTTCTACCCGGACATGCTGGCGGGGCTTTTCTTCACCGGAGGGGAGACTGCGGAGCAGAACGCCTTCGAGGGGTTCGTCCTGGCCGCGGGCCACCTTTATCAGCAGGTGCAGATGTCGGGGCCGCACCGCCGCTACACCCTCGACGACATCCTGACCGAGATACGCCGGCGGACCGCCCCGGACAGCGGGCAGGCCCCGAACCTCCCCCCCGAGGAAACTATCCACGCCAAGACCGGCCCTTCGATCCTGCAGAAAGTGACCCGCCGCCGACACTGGTATCCCTGGCTGGACGCCGTCGGCAAACTCGTCCAGGATCCCCCACAAGCCCGAAGCGCCAGCGAGGGACAACGCCCCACTCTCACTGGCGCTCGGACTCTGACCGGGCGACTGCGTTCCTCCGAACTCGACGGAGCGCGACAAGTGCAAGCGTTCGACCTGGAGCGATTGGTCGAACGCGGGCGTGTCCTGGTGATCGATTACGCGCGGGTCGAGGACCACTCCTACGCGGTGCTGCTGTCGTACTTTCTGCGCGAGGGCCAGCGCTATCGCAAGCCGCACCAGGGAGCCGCGCCGAACCTCCGCCCCGGCCTGGTGCAACTCGTGGACGAGGCGCATCGCCTGTTCGACAACAAGTCGCGGCACGGGTCCGTACTCGCCGCCGCCTTCGAGCGCGTGATGCGCGAAGGGCGGTCGGTGGATCACTCGATCATTCTCAGTCTCCAAAACGCCTCGCAAATCCCGCATCGGGTGATGAACAATCTCAACACGCGGATCGTCATGAGGCAGAACAGCAAAGCGGAGGCGGAGGCGGCGACCGAGACGATGACGCGCGACTTCGCCGCGCAGGCGCTGCGGTTGGGGACCGGGCACGCGCTCGTCGCCCTGCACGAGAGTCGCGCGCCGGTGTTGGGCCAGATGGCGCCCTCGCCCTATGAACTGATGCGTCAGGACAACACCACCGCCGCACGCTCGGGAGCCCACGCGCCTCGGCCAGATATCCCAGCGGCGCTGCCGGAGCCTGCACAGGTGGTGTCTCCGACTTCGGGCGCGACCGAGGAGGTGACCTCCGACAGTTATCGGCTGCCGCCGCCGGGCGGCTACTCCCGACCGCAATCCCCTACGGGGGCGGGCGAGATCGACCTGGATGACATTCCGTTCTGAAAATCCGAAACTCGAAATCCGAAATCCGAAACAAATCCGAATACCAAACAAGAAAACGAAGACAACGGGCCTGGGCGTTTCGGATTTTTGGGATTCGGATTTCGGATTTGTTTCGGATTTCGAGTTTCGATATTCGGATTTTCCCCGGAGGGGGCATTATGTCGAGGATGTTTTCCGAACTGGTCCGCAGCTCACGCCGCATCACGCGCGACCAGTTCGCGGCGAACTTCGGCGGGGTCGCCGACGACATCCTCGAAATGGTCGAGGGCGAGCAAGCGCGCCGCATCCTCGATGAAGCGCGCCAGGTAATGGAGACAGCGAATCCCCTCCCCGATGGCACGCCGCGCCTGCAGACCCTACAGTTCGGCCGCTTCAGCAAAGCGCCCGAGTTGGAGCGCGGCGAGGTCGCGGCCGTGGACGCCACGCCAGCGCTGCCGCTGCAACTTTATTCGGCCGGCCAGGCGCTGTGCGTGAGCATCGGCAGTGTCTCGCACAAGCGTTCGTTGCAGGATTCCATTCACTACTGGTCGAGCCGTGCGTTCCTGCAGCGCAGTCAGGACAGCGACGACCACATCGCACGGCAACAGCAAGGGGCCTTCAGTATCTCGCAGGCCGCGTACATGAGTTACTTCGAGACCGTGCATGGCCTGGAAATCGACGAGCCGTATCTGTTCTTCGGTGGTACGCTGGT
>DASPXY010000273.1:0-8645 GCA_035637055.1 Gemmataceae bacterium
TAAAGTCCGCGCTCGTGGTAACCAGTACCTTGCTGTCCGGCGTGAACGAGGCGTGCAGCACCTTGCCGGCATGCACCAGGGGCGGCGTGTGTGCCTGGCCGGTGCGGGCATCCCACAACCGTGCTGTCCGGTCGTCGCTGACGGTCGCGACCAGCTTCTGGTCGGGACTGAACGTCGCGAACGACACCTTCTCCTTGTGGCCGCGCAACGGCAGCCCAGGCAGTCCCGTGGTCAGATCCCAGACGCGCGCCGTGCGGTCCGCGGCGAGGGTCAGCAGATGACGCCCGTCCGGCCGAAAGCCGATCCAGAGGATGCGGCCGCCGTGACGCAACGGTGGCACCACCGGTTGGCCGGTGGCCGCGTCCCAGACACGGATACGGGCGTCATCGCAAGCGGTCGCCACCCAGCGCCCAGCCGGACTGAAGCGGGCCAGGGCGACCGCGCTGCCGTGGACCATCGCCGGAGCAGCCGAGCCGCCGGTCCGCAGATCCCAGACCTGGGCCGTGCCGTCGTTGCTCGCGGTGAGCAGACGCCCGCGCCCTGGTGTCGTTTCGCCAGTGTCCGGGCTGAACTCGGCATGGCGCACGTCCCCGCGATGGGAGAACTCCCGTGGTGAGCCGCCCTGCACGCTGCGGATCTCGACGGCCCAGTGCTTGGCCGTGGTGGCGATCCAGTGGCCGTCCGGGCTGAAGGCGACCAGCTCAAAGCCTCGGGTTTGGCCAAACGGTTCCCTGGCGGGCTGCTCGCCGGTGGCCAGATCCCAGAGCCAGGTGGCCACGTTGGCAGTCAGGGCGACGTACTTGCTGTTCGGACTGATGGCGATGCGGACATTGCCAAGGTGTCTGCCGGCCGCCTCGCGTACCTGGCCGGTGGCGAGGTTCCACCACCGCAGCACGTCGTCGCCGGTGAGCGTGACCAGGTATCGTCCGTCGGGGCTGAACTGGGCCACCTTGGTTCGGCCGTCCAGGCCGGTAAGCGGAATCTGCTTGCTGGTGACCACCTCCCACTGGATAGCGCCGCCGTTATAGCTGGTGAGCAACACCCGCTTGCCGTCCGGGCTGAAATAGCCCCCGAGGACTGGGTTGGGGTGGTTCAGCGGCGCTGCCGTCACGGGTTGCCCGGTCGCGGTGTCCCAGACGCGACTGACCCCCTTCAAGGTTGACGTGAGCAGCCAGCGGGCATCGTTGCTGACCCCGCAGACGTCGCCGTCTTCGTGAGCCCAGAATTGGACCAGGCGCGGGCACTGCTGCGCGAGCAGGGCCAGGCGTTCGCGGTGCTTTCGTGAGCGCTGCTTGTCTGCCAGAGTGCCCGCATCGAGCGCCAGGTCGCGCCGGAACGCTTCGGTGAACCACACGGAGCCCGCGAGCAGATCGCCGTCTTCGAGGCGGCGGGCGCCGTTGGCCAGGTGCAGGCGAACCATCTGGAACTGTTCCCGATCGCGCTGCTGCATCACCTCGCGATAATTGCGATCGGCATTATGCCGCTGGTTGTCGGCCTCTTCGGCACTGGTCCGGGCCTTGTGTGTTTCCTGTTCGGCCAGGTGGCGGCGGTCCTCGGCCAGCAGCCAGAGCCCGGTGACCGCGGCGAAGGCGCTGACAAAAACCACGAGCAGCGCAGCCGATAGCGAGGCAACGACCGGTTTGCGCTTGCACCAGCGCCACAACCGTTCGCCAGTCCCGACAGGGCGTGCCTGGATCGGCTCGCCGCGGAGGAAGCGGTCGAGATCATCGGCCAGTTGCGCCGCGCTGCGGTAGCGTTTCGCTGGCTCCTTTTGCAGACATTTCAGACAGATCGTCTCCACGTCGCGCGGCACCCCCGGCTGGAGCGAACGCGGCGGCACTGGCTCGGTTTCCAGGACCAGGCGGAGGGTTTCGACTTCCGTCTCGGCCCGAAAGGGCGATCGACCCGTCAGCATTTCGTAGAGGATGGCGCCGAGGCCGTAGACGTCGGTGTGCGGGCCGATGGCGGCGCTGGTGCCGCTGGCCTGTTCGGGGGCCATGTAACTCGGCGTCCCCATCACCACGCCGGTCTGCGTGTGACTGACGCTCCGGTCGAGGTGCTTGGCGAGGCCGAAGTCGGTGATCTTCGGCACTGGCTCGGCGAGCGGGGGGCGTAAGCCCCCTGATAGTTGCGAACCATCAGGGGGCTCACGCCCCCCGCTCGCCAGGAGGATGTTGGCCGGCTTCAGATCGCGATGCACGATGCCGCGCTGGTGGGCGTAATCGACGGCCCGCGCCAGCAGGGCGACGAGACGGGCAGCAATGTCGGGGGGTTGGGGCGTATCGGCGAGATACTGCTCGAGGTTGGTGCCTTCTACCAGTTCCATCGAGTAGAAAGGGCGGTTGTCCTGGATACCGAGGTCGTAAACCTGCACGATGTGGGGATGGCGCAGTTTCGCGACCGCTTCCGCCTCGTCGAGGAAACGGTGCAGTTCCTCGGCGCTGGCGTGAGCGCCGGCGAGGACCATCTTGAGCGCGACCAGCCGATTGAGCCCGCGCTGCCTGGCCTTGTAGACAACGCCCATGCCGCCGCGCCCCAGTTCGCCGTGAATCTCGTACCCGGGCACGTCCGGCCACCAGAGGCCGCCGTTGCCCGCCGGCGGGAGACCGCGCAGGCGGAGCGTGTTGACTTCGGCAGCCGCTGCTGCCTCGGCTGCGGGAGCGGAGGGAGCGGAGTGGTGCGAGGAACGCCTCGCGGGTGAGGAGGGTCTTTCTGAATGAGGGAGCGGGTTGGGAGGGAAGGCTCGGTGGTGTTCGGGGGGGGATTGCTGCGCAGGGACCGACTGATCGGAATGCGGCATGACGGCGTCGCTCCGGCGAATGGGGATGAGCGGTTGTCGGAACGAAATTGCCCACCCTACCACTTTGGCTCACGAAATCGAAAAGGGCAAATGTCACGTTTTTGTCCCTCTGGGCAGTGGCGAACGGCCGTGTCAGCTGGCTGACGTGGCCGTTCGCCGGTGTTGTTGGTGAACCCTTCGCGGGAGCGAGGAGTTGACCTGCCGGACCGCGCGGGAACGTGGTACGATCGAGGATGAGATGGCGCCGCAAGCTGGCCACGAGTCGCGCTGCGGGAAACGCTTCTCACAAGGGTGATACGAGATCTGGCGGCAGAAGTGCTTGCGATAGTGAGACTTACGCCGCGATACCGGATCTCGTATCACTTCCCGTCGCACACCCTCCCGGGGTGGCGATTCCGTCCGGGGTGCGCGCCGCAGCCACACCGCCGGCGCCGGCCCGCTTCCTTCCGGCAGTCAAAAGAAGCGATACCAGGCGGCGAACAGGGCGGCGTAGACGCCCAGGAAGAAGCCGCTCAGTCCCGCCAGCAGGGCGATGAGCGCCGCCGGCAGCCGTGCGAGCATCTGGCCCAGCACCAGATACATCGGCAGCACTGCGGCGGCGAAGCGGCCCATCGAGCACAGGCACATCTCATGACTGCGCGTGACATCGGGGATTAACAGCAGGCCAGCCGCCAGCGACATTTCCAGCCGGTTGAGCCAGCCTTTGCAGCCTCCAAGCACGAGTAACACGACGGCGAGCAGGAAGTAGAACGGGTTGGCCAGGTGCAGGCTGAACAGCAGGTTGCCCTGCGGTTCGTGCCGCCGCCAGTAGCACGGCGACGACGCATCGAAGACCGACCAGAGCGGTTCCAGGCGCAGCAGCGCCCCCAGGCGCTCCGGCAACGGCACGGCAGAGCGGACACGCCAGTGCTCTTGCGTGTGGATGAAGGCCAGCGGGTCGTCGAAGGCGGCGTACAGGTAGGCCAAGTAGGCGAGCAGGCCCCAGCACGCCAGCGGCAGCCACAGCAGGCAGCGCCAGGCGGCTCCGCCCCAACTCGATGAGCGCTGGCAAATGTGGAGAAAGAAGGGCGGCAGCAGGGCGACGCCGACGGGCCGCGTGGCCGTGGCGAGGCCGATGATCCCGGCGAGGGCCAACAACGGCCAGCGGCGTTGCATGCCGTACAGGGCCAGCACGCTCGCCAGCAAAAAGAGAGATTCGCTATACGCCATGCGGAAGAAGAACGTCGTCGGCAGCAGCCCAAACGCGAGCAGAGCCGCCGTTGCGACCGCGGGCGCGTCGTTGCGGTAGCGCTGGTGCAGGTAGGCCGCAAGGACAACGAAGGTGGCGGCGAGACTCAGATGGGCCACGAGCAAGAGGGCGAGGTCGGGGGCCAGGCCCGTCGCTTGCACGGTCAGCCGGGCCAGCAGGGGATAGGCAGGGAAGAAGGCGACGTTGGAGTTCTTGTGCTCGTCGTAGGTGTAGCCCTCCCGAACGATCTGGGCGTACCATTGCCCATCCCAGCGGGCGAAGGCGGCGAGCAGGTGGTCGGGGTCGTGGGGACGGCCGGGGGACGGGCGGAGGTAGCCGTGCCCGAAGACGACACCGAGGAGGGGAAGCAGGCTGCTAAGGTAGTAGGCCAGCAAGCCGAGGCATACATGGTCGAGGGGGCTTTTCTGGGGTGGTTGTTCGGAGGCCATGCGTGCCTCGCAGGAGTCGTCGCGTAGGGGACAGGTATCCGAGAGGCTCGGCGAGCGAAGCCTGACACCATCGCCCGTCCTCTTGCCAGGCGGCGCCTGCGCCCCAAGCTCAGGCGGATCTTGTGGGTGTAGGCCACGGCGTCAGGAATGCAAGGCCAGCGCAGGCAGAAGCAGAGTCGCTGAAGTGCGAAAAGTGGATGAGCAGGTGCGAATGTCCTTGACAGAAAGGCAAACGCCGGTAGGGTAGTTTGGAGAGATCATAGCGACCGCATCAAGTCCTCCAGGGAGAGGGAGACGCCATGACGCTGAAGCTGGGAGCCCTTCGACGCAGTTGGTGTTGGGGCCTGCTGGCCTCCCTTTCTGCCTCCGCTATAGTCTTGCTGACCTGGGCGCGGTTGTCCGCGAATGTCGGGGGCGGAGGTGGCTACTCGGATCCGCCCACCGTCCAGTTTGATAGCAGCAGTTACACGGTCGTTGAAAACGCCGGCACGGTCACGGCCACTGTCACTCTCAGCGCGCCGTCGGCTCAAGTCGTAACGGTGACCTGCGCCACTGCGGATGGCATTGGGCCGGACGGGGCAACGGCCCCTGGCGATTACATAGCCAACAGTCAGCAACTGGTCTTCCAGCCAGGCCAGACGAGCCAGCCATTCACCGTCGGGATCGTGAACGATCAGGTTCCGGAGCCGACCAAGACGTTCAGTCTGACCCTGAGCAATCCCGTGAACGCCTCCGTGGGATCCCCCGCCCCGGCCACGGTGACGATTATCGACGACGACCTGCCGCCCCCGAGCGTGAAGCTGCGGGAAGTCCATTTTACGGGGTTTCCGGGTGCCACGGGCCACCCGTTGACCGACGTCGTTACCGGCGTTGACATCACCGCCCCGGAATGGCTGGACGCAAACCTCAACGGCAGCACCGACGATGTGGGTGACAAGAATGACCCGGCGGCATTCGTCAGAAACCAGTCCTTCCTCGTGAAAGCCGTTTTCGCCATTGATGGGATTGACCCCAGCCAGGTCTCGGTTTGGGCAGAGGGCGGCGTGTTTGGGGGGTTGAACTCGGCGGACACCGCGGTCGCGCTGAATGCCTCCAACGAGGCAATTCTCCAAATCAACGTGCCATCGACCACCGTGGCGTACAGGGAGGCCGGCGCCTGGTCCTGGACCTGGAAGTACCGGGTGGGATCGGATCCCACGGCGTATACGCTCGGAACGTCGAGCCATACTTTGCTGATTACCTACGGGGTGCCGGGAAACTCGCCTACTTGCAAATGGACAATGATACCCAGTTGCCAATCCCTTGATGGGTTCGGCGATGACCCTGGTGGCCCGATGGCGGAGGGGCCGCCTCAGCCTTCTGAGTTTTATGTCGTCGCCGATAATCCTGAGTTCCTGACCGCCCTCCAGGGGGTGCCGGCGGATCTGGATAAAGCCAAGAAGGCTGCCGACCAACTGTTCAAGGGGTTTGAGGCGAACGCCAAGGTCAGCGGCAAAATGCTCAAGTATGATACAACGCTAGGAGACGCAGACGATGGGTCCGTCAAGAAGCTCAAGATCAACAAGGGTGGATCCTGTACCTCCTGGGCTCTCTATTTCCTTGATGAGTATATTAGCCAGGGATTGCCGCCAGTCAATGGTGCTCTTCCCTTTAACTATGTGGGATTTGAGCTCGTTCAAAAGACGGGTAACGACTGCAATTTCCCAAAGGAAGTGAAATGGCAGACCATGTATATTACGAACCCAGGCATGAATCAAACCAAGCCTCTATGGATTGAAAAGCGCGTCAGGATAGTCTTCTTAGATAAGTATGGCCAGGCTGCCGGCGGCGCGACCGACGTTAACGACAGCTACGTGGGCGAGAACTGGCCAGTTTGGATACCAAAAAACCACGCAGTGGTCATGTTACAATTCGGTAAGGACACGATCATCTATGATACCAGTTACGGCAAGAACCCCTACACAGTCTCAGCTTTCACGATCCCAGCACTTGGGTCTACAGCGGGCTATCGGTATGATGACAATTTCATGGCATCATATCTATCGCTTGTCGTGCATTATTTCGGTGGTACGATAATGCTGCTGAATGCAGGGGTACAGCAGTTGGAGGATCAGGTTGCTGTCGCGCCGGATAACGCCGCAGGTAACAAAAACGGACCTCTGCCAAATAGAATGTACATCAAACGGGTCCAATAAACCAGCTATCGGCAAAGCAATCATCGGCAGGAACGTCCGCGCAAAGCGCAGCCTTGGTTTCGGGCTTCTTAATAGACATCTTCCGACACGGCCTCCGGTGATATAAGCGGCACGGTCGGGAGGCCGTTCCCCAACGGGAGGCAGTCCATGACGACTCCACAGGTATGCTCTGCTCGCAAGAGAAATCGCTGGCTATTGCTCACCTCTTCGTTATTATTGCTATTTGTCGTTTTGGCCCTAGGTGGGCTCCTTTATGATGAATACGGCAACCAGCGGATTACCAAGAGCAACTGCTCAAGGATACAGAAGGGCATGACGCGGACACAGGTGGAAGAGATCATTGGGAAGCCCCCGAAACCCTCTTCGCGAGTTACCGAGCTATATCCGCATAATGGCCTGCGTAGTCATCTCACGGAATGGTTTACCAGGCGAGGCATGATTGAAATATACTTCGACCAGAATGATAGGGTCCGGGAGGCCGGGTTCTATCAGCCGCGCAAGCAGCCGGGCGACTTAGATCCCCTTCGGGATTTTCTTGACGCCTTTAGCGGTTGGCTCAAGTAACTCATAGCGAGCGAAGTGCGGCCAGGAGGTGCTCCTTTGGCGACTCGATTGGCCTCATTCCTGATCTTGGTGTTGGCAATGTGCCTGGCTGCGGCCGACGTGGTGTTCGCCGGGGCCAGGGATGTATCACATGATGATGACAAGGCAATCAAGGCCGGTTACCATAAAGACATGGGACGCATCCTGTCTTTCCACAAGTCGAAGGATTTTGGCGGCCTCCAAGAGCTTGTTGAGGAAATCGAGCGGAAGTGGGGCCCCAGGAGCGGAGAGTATTACCTCGACCTGATGGCGACTGCCTGTGAGATGCTGACCACGGTTGACTTTCGCAGCGGTAGGCAAGGCCCCCTTGGTCAAAAGTATGCGCTGCTGACACTGACCAGACCGGGACCAATCCCCCTGGATAAGGAGTGGAAGCTCGTCTTTTGTCTGCGACAGCATTTCGACTACGAGAAAGGCGCGGTCAAGGGCGAAGAGTGGTCGAAACAGCGGACCGAGAGGGCCCGGTTGTGGTTTCGTGCCTGGCAGCGGTTGGAGAGGGAAATCGAGCCAGATTTCAATCCCAAGGATCGTCCTCCGGCTCAAATCCCGCCACCGCCTGGCCTCGGCATCCGCGCGGGAGCCCCACTCCCTCCTCCGCAGGCGATCAGGGATCCCAAGGTTCGCAAACAGTATGAGGAGGCCCTCGAAGAGCATCGCAAGAAACAGGAAGCGTACGCACGCCAGGTGGAGTTGCACGATTTGGCAAAGCGATACCTTCAGAAGGCGGAGCAATACGTTATCGCGACGTACTCCAGCCCGCCGTTCAACCAGCCCGAACTGCAACAGTATCTTGCCGACCACGGCATAAGTCAGGACGCCAGGGCCAGGATCCTCAAGGAAGTGGACCGGCGCACGACCAATTACCTGGCGGCGCAGGAGAAGGCCAAGCCGTCCGCTGACCCGTTTGAGCTAAGGCGAGACCGCCGGCTCGCGGTCCTGGTCATCGTTGGTGGCGATAAGCCCAAGTTGGAGGAGATCCTACAAAGCCTGCGGGGAGCCACGGGCCTGCTTTTGACCGTCGCGGACAACTTAGCGGATCATGAACCGGACTTCGGCAAGGTGAACTTGGGCGCCCACCCCCGCGCCTGGCAAGTCATGGAGATGGTCGCGCATCGGCAGTTGCGCAATGGCCGCTGGGAGAAGACGGAAAACGGCTATCGCCTGACGGGTCATTCCCTTGTGCCCGTGCGGCCGACGACGAACCTGTTCGTTATCCTTCTGCTCTGGTTCCTGCCGGGGATTGTTGTTGTCGGGCTGACTGCCTTCTACTGGTGGAGACGAAAAGGTGCTCACGTGGCTCACTCCACGGAGGCTGGGTCACAGAAGCGCTAAACGCTAAGTAGGTTACAAAAAGTTCTTTGACAACTAGG
>DASPXY010000274.1:0-3783 GCA_035637055.1 Gemmataceae bacterium
ACCGGGCCTGTGTCGAGACGGTCGGAGAAAACACTACAGACGGCGTCGTCGCGCCACTGTTCTATGCGGGCCTCGCGGGGCCGGTCGGCCTGTGGATCTACAAGGCGATCAACACGCTCGACAGCATGGTCGGCTATCGCAACGAGCGCTACTTACGCTTCGGGTGGGCATCGGCCAGGATGGATGACGTGGCCAATTTCATCCCCGCGCGACTGACGTGGCTGCTGCTGGCACTGGCGGCGATGTTGACGGGTCGGCGCGGCGGACAGGCGTTGCGGGTCGGCTGGCGCGATGGCCGGAAGCACCCCAGTCCGAACTCGGCCTGGGGCGAGGCGACGATGGCGGGCGCTCTCGGGGTGCAGCTCGGCGGCGCGTGTACCTACGGGGGCGTGGCGTCGCACAAGCCGTTGCTCGGCGATCCGGACGAGCCGCTGACGGCGGAGAAGGTGCGGCAGGCGATTCGGCGGACGTTGTTGGCCGCGTGGTTGGCCCTCGCGGTTGCGCTGGGGTTGCAAACTGTTCGTGGTTGGCTGGTCCATTCGCTCCGTGGGTGGGACGCTGCAGCCAGCGACGGGACCGCCCCCACACAAACCCGAAGCGTGAGCGAGGGACTGTCCCTCGCTGACGCTTCGGGTTTGTGGCAACTCAACCTGCGTCGAGTCCGCGCTCACGACGGATTGACGACGCGCCCCAGAAACAGGATACTCCCCGTCCGATTCTCGCGAATCAGGAACACGAAGGGATGGTCGGCGCGGAAGGTGGCCGGCGGCGCGATACGGGCTGACGTTGGCCGCATGATGACAGCGGTCGCCGCGGCAGCCTCAGTGCCCTTCTCGTTGACGTCCACGAACGCCTTGTGCAGTACCTCGTCGATGAACAGTTTCTCGCGCGAGGTCATGCCGCTGAAGTTGGCCGACTTCGAGAACGCCAGCGGCATTCCCATCGCGGAGAGCGCCTGCTTGACGCTGAACTCCGAGGTGATCTTGAACTTCGGTAGCGTCAAGTTGACCTGATGCCCCTTCATCTTCGCGGCCCACTCCGTCACCTTCGCCGCGGACAGCGTTTTTTCCACGTCTGCCAGCCCATCGACGGCCTTCGGCAGCACGACCAACATGGACAACTGCCGCTGCTCGTAGGGCAGTTCGAGCAACTGGAAGGTGCCGCCGTCGAGGTAGGACAGGATCTCGTTCGTGTGCATCATCGGCACGCTGACCGTCTTGCCAGAGCCGACCTTGAAGTCCTCTTTCTTGGTCGCCTTCTCGCTGAACTTCTCCATCCACGCGGCCTTGAAATAGATCGCATTGGTCAGCACCAGGCGCGTGTCGGGTTGGAGAACGCGCTCGGGGATGAGGTTCTTGATCTTGTCCTGCGTCTTCTCCTCGACCCAGGCGTTGATCGTTTTCCGCGACTGCTCGGTCGCGTTCTGGAAGTCGAGTTCCTTGAGGCCGGCGCCGTAGTGATTCTGCGTCAGCTGGATGAACTCGGGCAGGAAGCCATAGTCTTTCTGGCCCCACAGGGCGTTGGCGACCTCCAACCGATACTTGCGCTGCTCGCCGCCGGCGTTCAGAGTGCGGATCAGGTCGCCATAGGCATTGTGCAGACGCAGCGGCGGCAGACCGAAGTGCAGGGTGTTGGCCATCTGCTCGGCGGTCTTGCCGCGGGCGCCGGCGTAAGTCATCGCGAGGGCATTGCTGATGCTATACGGCGAGAAGAACAGGTTCCCGTCTTTGCTGCGGAGCTGAGCGTAGAGGTCGAAGGCGAACTCACATTCGCCCTTGGCGATCGTGGCCGTGTCGGGATTGAGTTGCGCGGGCGGTTGGGCGACAGCCAGGCCCGCCACGACAACACAGGCCAGCAGGCCCATAGTGAAATGTTTCACAGAAGACTCCTTGAAAGATGGATTTAATCGGTAAAGCCCACGGGCCGCGGCCCGTGGGCTTGCTGGTTCCCCGCAGAATCACTGCGGATTGACGACGCGGCCCATGAAGAGGATGCTGCCAGTGCGGTTGTCCCGGATCAGATAGGCGAACGGCCGATCTGCGCGGAACGTCGCCGGTTGCGGCAGCGACAGCGTTCCCACAGCGACCGCGGTCGCCGCGGCGGCCTCGGTGCCGAGTTCGTTCACATCGACGAACGCCTTGTGAACGACCGCACTGATATGGAGCTTTTCGCGCGTAGCGATGCCGCTGAAATCGGCCTTCTGACGATCGAACGCGATGGGCATCCCGAGCCGCGACAGGGCGTGCTTGAGCGAGAACTCCGCCGTTACGGTGAACTTCGGCAGCGTGATGTCCACTTCATGATCGGACAACTTACGCACCCAGGCCGCCACGTTGGCCTCCGTCAGGTCCTTTTCCAGATCCGCCAGGCTGTTCCCCTTCTTGGGAAGCAAGACGATCATGGAGAGATCGTACTGCTCGTAAGGCAGTTCCAGTGCCTCGATGGTGCCGGTGTTGGTGTAGTTGGTGCGGTGTTTGCCGCGCATCAGGGGAACCGTCACCTTCTTGTCGGCAGTGACGTGGAAGTCGCCCTTGACGGTTCGCTTGGGATCGAAGGGGTGCATCCAGGCGGCCTTGAAGTAAATGGCGTTGGTCAGCACTAACCGCGTGTAGTCGTCGAGAACCCCCGGCTGGAGGAGATCCTTGATCTTGTTCTTGGTCTGTTTCTCGACCCAGGCATTGATGGTCTTGCGGGCCTGCTCGGTGGCACCGATGAAGTCCACCTCTTGGAGACCGGCGCCGTAGCTGACCTCGGTGAGCTTGAGGAAGTCGGGCAGGAAACCATAGTCCTTCTGACCCCAGAGCCGGTTCGCTACCTGGAGGTGGTACTTGCGTGCTTTCACAGCGCCGGTAGTCTGTTTGAGGAGATCGGCGAAGGCGGGGTGCAACCGTTCCTGGGGCAGAGTGAAGTGCAGGGCCTTGGCCATCTGCTGGGCGGTCTCGCCTCTGGCGCCGGCGTAGGTCATCGCCAGCGCTGTCGAAATGCTGTACGGCGAGAGGAACAGGTTGCCTTCTTTCTTGGCGAGGTCGCGATACAACTCCATCGCAAAGGCGTTGTCACCCTTCACGACCGTTGCTGTATCGGGGTTGAGTTTGCCCGGCGGTTGGGCAACCGCCAACCCGCCCAGGGCGATCCCAAGAGCGACAACGAGACAATACTTCATGGAAGACCTCCTGTATTTGAGCGATATTCTTACGGAAGCGACGGATTGACGACACGCCCCATGAAAAGGATACTTCCCGTCCGGTTATCCCTAATGAGGTAGATGAAGGGATGGTCCGCCCGGAACGTCGCCGGCGGTGGCTCGGAGTTCGGCTCGATCACGACCGCAGTCGCAGCGGCGGCCTCGGTGCCGGCCTCGTTGACGTCCACGAACGCCTTGTGGATGACGTGACTGATAAAGAGCCGCTCGCGCGTGCTCATGCCGCTGAAGTCGGCCTTGACCCGGTCAAAGGCGATGGGCATACCCAGGCGCGACAGGGCGTCCTTGAGCATGAACTCCGCAGTCACGGTGAACTTCGGCAGCGTCACGTCCACGATGTGCTCGGACAATTTCGGCAGCCACGCGGCCAGGTTCGCCTCGGTCAGCTGCTTCTCCAACTCCGCCAGGCCGCCCACCTTCTTCGGCAGCAGAACGATCATCGACAGATCGTGCTGCTCGTAGGGCAGTTCCAGGAGTTCGACCGTGTCGGCATCGGCGTAGCGGGTGCGGTGACTGTCACGCATCAGGGGCACGCCCGGAACGCTCTTGTCGGCTGCGATGTGGAACTTGCCCTTGACCGT
>DASPXY010000275.1:0-14784 GCA_035637055.1 Gemmataceae bacterium
CTCGACATAGGTGGTATCGTTCATCAGCACCAGGGCATGCAAGGGCGTGTTGGTGCGCGGCAGGCGGACAGTGCAGACCTGCCGCGGCGCGGTGTCGAACAGGTTCGTCGGGCCGACCGAGCGGCGCCAGAACGTGTACAAACTACGACGATAAAGACCCTCGCCTTTATCCTGAACATACTTGATAAAGCCGAAGCTCATCTCCTCCCAGATGCCGGGGGGTTGATAGGGCCGCACCGGCGGGCCGCCGCGCCGTTCGACGAGCAATCCGCTCAGCGCCAGCGCCTGATCGCGCAGGACGAACGCATTGAGGCGCTGCCGCGGCCCGCGCGTCAGCAGGCGGTTGTCGGGGTCGCGCTCCAGCAGGTCGGGTGTGACGCGCGACGCCTGGCGGTAGGTCGCGCTCGTGACAATCAGCCGCTGGAGCGCCTTGACGTCCCATCCCCGCGCGAACTCTGTCGCCAGCCAGTCGAGCAGTTCAGGATGACTCGGCGATTCGCCCTGTGAGCCGAAATCCTCGGTCGTCTTGACCAGGCCCGTGCCGAAGTGCATCTGCCACAGCCGGTTCACCGTGACGCGCGCCGTCAGTGGGTTGCTGCGATCGACGAGCCACTTTGCCAGGCCCAGGCGGTTGTTCGGTACTTCCTTCGGCAGTGGCGGCAGACAGGCCGGCACCCCGGGACCGACCTTCTCACCGTACTTGTCGTAGGCGCCGCGGAGCAGCACGAAGGTGTCGCGCGGCTGCGGGCGCTCCTCCATCACCATCGTGATCAGGACCGATTTCTTCAACGTGTCCAGGGCTTTGCGCTCTTTCTCCCGGCGAGCTTGCAGCGCTTGCCGCTCCGGCGCCACGGTCAGGTAATGGTCAGCGAGCGCCTTCGCCTGTCGAGGCGAGCGTTCCTCCTTCGGCGTGCGGAGGATGGCGACGAGTTCGGCCGTCATGCGATCCGTTTTGAGCATTTTCTCCCACGGTCCCGCCAGCAACTTGCTGCCGAGCGAGCGCAGGTCCGCTTCGAGACTCGCAATCGCCTTCGTCTTCGCGGCGATACGGGCGTTCTCCTCCGCCGTCGGGAGTTCCAGGACGGGCGCCGCGGTGCTGCTGCGGCGGTCCACGCTGCCGCTCTCGGCGACGTTGTTGAAGTAGGCGTACAGGCGATAAAACTCCTTTTGAGAGATGGGATCGTACTTATGGTCGTGACAGCGGCCACAGCCGGCGGTCAGGCCAAGCCAGACCGTCGCGGTCGTCTCGACGCGATCAACGACATAATCGACGCGCGACTCCTCGGCGATGCGGCCGCCCTCGCCGTTGAGCATGTGGTTGCGATTGAACCCGGTCGCGATCTTCTGCGGAAGGGTGGCGCCGGGCAGCATGTCGCCCGCGAGCATTTCGAGGGTGAACTGATCGAACGGCATGTTCGCATTCAGGGCGTCGATGACCCAGTCGCGCCAGGGCCACATGGGCCGCGTGCCGTCGGTTTGGTAGCCGTTGCTGTCGGCGTAGCGCGCTGCATCGAGCCATTCCAGCACCATGCGCTCGCCGTAACGCGGCGACGCCAGCAGCCGGTCCACCACCTTCTCGTAAGCGTTCGGCGAGGTGTCGGCGAGGAAGGCGTCGATCTCGGCGAGGGTCGGCGGCAGCCCCGTCAGGTCGAGCGTGACGCGGCGGATGAGGGTTTCGCGGCTGGCCTCCGGCGCCGGCTTGAACTTGCCGCCCTCCAGACGCGCGCGGATGAAATGGTCGAGGGGGTTGCGCGGCCAGGACACATCCTTGACAGCGGGCAGGGGCGGTCGCTGCGGCGGGATGAACGACCAGTGATTTTGCCACTTCGCTCCCTGCTCGATCCAGCGCCGGAGCAGATCGAGTTGTTGCGGCGTCAGCTGCCGCCCGGACTTCGACGGCGGCATGCGTTTGGCAGCATCGACACTGGAGACACGCTGCCACAGGTGGCTCTGCTCCGGTTTGCCGGGCACCACGGCGCGATAGCCGCCGAGGTCAGCGAACAGGCCATCCTGCGTATCCAGGCGCAGGTCGGCCTTGCGTGCAGACTTCGCCGGGCCGTGACAGGTGTAGCAATTATCGGAGATAATCGGTCGGATATCACGGTTGAACTCGACCGGTCGGACGTTCGGTCGCGGCTCATCGGCGTGCAGGTGTGTGGCGGTCAGGATCAGCAGCGCACAACTCACGAGAGGGAGGCGTCGCATGGGTGGGTATCTCGGGGAAAGCAATCGAGGGCGTTCTCCATCGATTGTCGCGGTTCCCACGCGCCGCGTCAACAGCGGGTCAAGTTAGAGCGCTACGCACGGCCTTCGTCGCGCTCGCGGGTGCGCGCTGAACGTTCAGGGCGCACCCGCAAGCAGGATCTCCCTCAGCAGTTTCAGCAATCGCTCGTTGCACTCCGCCGTCCGCACGGCCAGGCGGAGATAGCGCCCGTCGAGGCCGACGAAGTTGGACGCCTCACGCACCGCCACGCCGTGTCGCCCCAGGAATGCAGCGACCGCTGCGGCCGTCAACTCCTTCAGGCGGACCAGGACGAAACTCGTCGCCGACGGCACCGGCTGCAATCGTTCCGAGATGCCGGCCAAACACTTCATGAAGGACGGCACCTCGTTCGCGAGCCAAGCGCGTGTCCTCTGGTGATACTCGGCATCTGCGAGCGCGGCGACCCCCGCCAGCTGCGCCAGTGCATTGACCGACCACGGCACGACTTCCGCGCGAATGCGCTGCGCCCATTCCGCCATCGCAACAGCGTATCCCAGGCGCAGCCCCGGCAGGGCGTACTGCTTGGTCAGGCTACGCAGGACGACGACGTTCGACAGTTTGCCGATCCACGAAATCATACTCCTTTTCGGACCGTCTTCATCGGATACGAGCAGTGGCAGGAAAGCCTCGTCGATGACGAACAGGGTTTGCGGGTGTGCCGCGATCCAGGCAGACAGTTCGACCGGCGACGGCCATAGGCGGCCGGTCGGGTTATTCGGGTTGCACAGCCAGAGCAGTTCGGCGGCCTCGGGGTCGAACGGCGCCGGCTGGAAGTCGTCGCCCTCGGCCAGCCAGTGGCTTACCGTGGCGCCGACCTGGAGGGCAGCCCGCAGATATTCCGTATAGGTCGGCTCGGCAATGGCGACCTGGCGCGGCCGCACCGCGCGGGTGATCGCGTAGATCAGATCGTTGGCTCCATTGCCGACGATCACCTCGGACGGGAGACAGCCATGATAAGCCGCCAGGCGTTCGGTGAGCAGGCGACAGTCGGGGTCAGGGTAACGGCCGACGGTGGCGAGACCGCTTTGCAGGGCGCGCAGCACGGACGCCGGCGGGCCGAGCGGATTGACCGTGACGCTGAAATCGAGCAGCCCAGGTGCCGCGGCGCGATCGCCGTGGCGAAACAGCCGAGCGAGATCGTTGTGAGGACAGGGAATTTTCCGCATGATCGAGGATCGCGGATCGCGGATCGAGGATCGGCTTCTTTCAATCCTCGATCCTCGATCCTCGATTCTCCGTCAGCGCTTGGTGGCGTTGCCGCTGGGCTTGTAGGCGCGCTGATCGCGCAGCGGCCGTCGCTCCACCTTGCGCGCGGAGTTATTGCCTGCCTGGGTCAACACGCGGACGGCCTTCTCGGAGTTCGACACCCTGAAAATGCCCACAACCCGGCCGTTGCGGCCGCCGCTGCTGCAGTAGGCATAATCGATGTTGACGTGCTCGGCGGCGAGCGTTTCGCAGACGTGGGCGAGGGCGCCGGGCTGGTTGCGCAGGTCCACCACCAGCACGTCGGCCTCGGTAAACGGCGTGTTCAACTCCTGGATCACCTGCACGGTCTTGGTCGCGTTGTCGGTGACCATGCGCAGGACGCTGTGCTCGTGCTTGTCCATGACCGACAGGGCGATGATATTCACCTTCTCGTGGGCAAGGGCCGACAACACGTTGGCCAACCGGCCGGGCTTGTTCTCCAGAAACACGGTGATCTGCTTGGTCGTCTCCACGGCATGCACCTCCCACAAAAGACTACGCCTTCAACAAAAGGGTCGCATTGGGCGACCACAAAAGAGCCGGCGGTCGGTCCGCGGACCTGCGGGGCATCTGGCCTGCCCCAAAGGGCGGCCGCGCCGCACGGGGGAGCCAGCCGTCTGCTCTCAACCTTTGTAGTTCGCCTCTTCATTGTAGATTACGCGGCGCCGCGGTCCAGCGATCCGTCGCTTTCGCGGACGGCGAGCGCAGAACCCCTCCCCCCAGCCCCCTCCCCTGCAAGGAGAGGGGGAGCAAGCCAGACACGTCTCTTCTTCTCCCCCTCTCCGCTGCGGGGAGGGGGCTGGGGGAGGGGTTTCACGCCACCGGAAATGCGAACGCCCGGAGAGCGGGCGAAGGAAGGTTCCTTCGCCCGCTCCCCGGGCGTCTCTGGCAGAGGGTGGCCGGTGGGAGTTGAACCCACAAATTGCTGGCTCACAACCAGGTCCCCGATCCACCTGGGTTCGGCCACAGTGCTTCGACCTGGATTTGAACCAGGAACGCGGCCTTCGCGGGGCCGTATGATGTCCGTTTCACCATCGAAGCAAGCGTCAGTACCCCCTAGAGGAGTCGAACCTCTTCCTGGAGCTTAGGAGGCTCCGGTGCTTCCGCCACACTCAGAGGGCTTGTTTTCATTTTCTTCAGCCAGTAGCCGCGGGAGACGCCGAATTGTGCTGCGATCTTCGTCAGCGGCATCGTCCAGAGCAGTTCGGCCAGTTCCTCCCGAGTTGGCCAGACAACTTTGCGGGCCGTCGGCGGCAGACAGCCGGGTTGGGTTGCCCCGAAGTCACGGTAAGTCCGCTTGACGGCGTGGTCCGTGAAATCGAGAAAGTCTTCGTACCAGTAGAAGCGCACGCCACTCCGAGGCACGCGCTGCGCGATGGAGCAACCTGCGAAAGTAACGGAGGGATAGACCACACGGTCAACCTCCGGCAAATAGGCCGCGTAGTAATCAAAGTCATCCGTGGTGTACCGGCGCCGGTGTTTGCATCGGCTGTTTGCCCATCCGGTCGTGGAGTCAAGAGTCCCGTTCGCAGCGTACTTCGCCTGCAAGCGGATGAAGCGGCCATCCCGGTAGGCAGCAAAATCGAAAGTCAGGTGATCGCTGAAAGGCGTCAGGATCTCCTACGAAATAGGGTTCCTCAACCGGTGATCGTTCGCTTACGAGTGAACGCTATTTCATCGGTCAGGGTGAAATCCTTTCATGACGACTCCTACGAAAATGGGTTCACGAACAGCTGATCGTCCGACAAGCAGTGAACCCATTTTCATAGGTTAGGGTGTACGCCCTTTCATGACGACTCATACCCTTTCTGGGTGAGATCCAGCATGGCCTTCATGGTGGCGATGTTGGCCTTGTCCTTTGTGCGGTGGCTCATGTCCCATCTCCTCAGAATGAGTGATGAGGTGCATGATAGTCCCGGACCACACTCCCTGCCAGCCACGTCCCCACTCAGGGTGGTTAATGGCTGAGAACGGGTTCATCACCAGGGTAAGAAGCGGAAGGCGAGGGACTCGAACCCTCACGACCTTGCGGCCGCACGGTTTAGCAAACCGGCCCGGCAAGCCTTATCCGGCTGTCCCTCCGTTGTTGAGTGGACCCGGCGGGAGTTGAACCCGCATTGCCGGCACGCCAGGCCGACGTCTTCCCGTTGGACCACGGGCCCCTGTTTATCTGACCGCTCGCGGCTTAGCGATAACCGCTAACCCGCAAGCGACCGAAGTGGACCGCCGGGGAATCGCACCCCAACCTCCGCCTTGCGATGGCGGCGTCCTACTATTGGACCAGCAGCCCTCTGCAATATCCAGTACTCCCGGCAGGACTCGAACCTGCGATCCACTCCACGTCAGGGAGGTGCCGTTGCCGCTGGGCCACGGGAGTATTTCTTCTCCCCTCTCCCCCGAGTACAGGGGGGAGGGGAGATCGGAGTAGTCCCGGCTGGATTTGAACCAGCGACCTCCACGATGTGAGCGTGGCGAGCACTCCAGGCTGCTCCACGGAACTATAGTCGGGCCGGCAGGAGTCGAACCTGCCTCAAACCGCGTATCAGACGGTTACCTCACCGCTCGGTCCCGGCCCGAAAACAAACAGCGCCCTGTACGGGAATCGAACCCGTCTTATCCGGTAGACAGCCGGATCGATGCACTCCAGCCTCTTCACAGGGCAGTCAGCAAGGACGGAAGGAGTCGAACCCTCTCGATGCGGGTTGGAAGCGCACTGCTCTCCCAGGAGCACGTCCCTGTCAATTGGCTCCCGTGCAAGTTGTCGCAGCCACGAATTACCGGGTGTGAACCGGTGCTCCAGATTTGGAAAACTGGCGCTGAACTTAATCAGCAAGTTTGTACGCTGCGCGCGTCGGGCACGGTTGCCAGTTCCGGGGGCTGGAGTCGAACCAACACCTGACAGGTTCAGAGCCTGCCGTCCTACCGTTAGACGACCCCGGAAAGAGTCAGTGACCAGGGAGGGAGTTGAACCCTCACGCCCGGTGGGCACAGCGTTCTGAGCGCTGCGTGTCTGCCATTCCACCACCTGGCCATGTCAGCACGAGTAGGTGCCGCGAGCCGAGCGGCACTCCGGTCCGGCTCGGCTCGCCGGACCTACTCTTGCTGTCAGTGCGTCGGGCAGGAGTCGAACCTGCACAGCGTTTGCGGGTGGGTTACAGCCACCTGGGCTCGCCAATGCCCAGCCGACACAATTGAGGCCCCGTACAAGTCGCACAAGCATTCCAACGCAACTCGGCTTTTCACCAAATGTTTGTACGCTCATGCCGTCGGGTACGGTTGCCAGAGCACCCAGCGGGAGTTGAACCCGCACATCCTGCAGGGCAAGCAGGAAGGCTACCGCTACATCATAGGTGCTATTATTCCGCTCACCGCCTTGTCAAAGAGCCGACCCGCCAGCCAAAAGAAAAAGGCCAGGGGTCTTGTGACACCTGGCCTTGCAACTCAAAGCTCGCAAGAAAAACCAAGCGTCACAACAGCAAGGGATACACGTCCTGAGGGACGGCAGCGATCCGGGCGCGGAGGACCAGCTGATCGGCACGACTTAGATCGTGCCTCCAACCGTGATCCAGACTCGCCGCAAGAACCGCCATGATGCCCTCCACTGTTATGTGTTCGGGTGAGGTTGTCGTCTCACCGTCTCTCGTGCGTACACTTCTTTAGACGCCGAGCCCAAAAAGAAGTTCGCAGCGAACCGCGCTTTTTTTCGCCGAAACAAGCGAATTTTTTCCACGCTCTCCTGGCTCACTTCTTGTTGTCCGGCATCTGGATTTTCCAGGAGCCGCCTTCCTTGCGGAACTCGAGCGGCTCGGTTTTTGTCTTGGTCTTGACTTTCGCGGTCGCCTTGTCACCGTCCACCTTGACGTCTTCCAGGGTGGACTCGGCGACGTCGGCGAACGGGTCGCCCTTGCCGAACTTCGCGGCGTTCCTGAGGCCGAAGGTAAGCATAGCCTTGCCGTCCATCTTCTGGATTTCAGCAAGCGTCATGCCGAACGCCTTGGTGAGCTGTTCCTCGATGGCCTTCCGTTGTTCTTCCGGGAGGTCTGCCAACTTCTTGAACTGCTCCTTCATGAGGCCTGCCATCAGTTCCATCTTGGCCTGGGAGTCCTTGGCCAGCAAGGCCCAGGTTTTGTTGCCATCCTTGGCCTTGACGGCTGCCTGGAAATCCTTGAACGCAGCTTCCGGCGTGGCGGCGCCACCGGCAACAACCGTAGCCGCCAACAACAACGCCACACCAACCGACGCGCACCAAACTCGCGACATGTTGACCTCCGCAAGGTGAGCGAGTGAATCGATCCCGGGCATCGCCTGACGCCCGATAGAGGCTCAGTACAGCCGCGGGCGTGGTGAAGGATAGCGTTGCGGCCCAATTCGAACGCCATTCGGAGCGGCCGACGAAGCAACAGGAGGGTCGGGCATTCTGGATAGCCCCGGGAAACCCCACGTGCTGTAGCACATCTGCCGGGATTGACGCCACCGTGACATCTGTTCAATAGGCCACGAACCGCAGCCAGGCGATCCCCACCACCAGCGTCAACACGGTGACCGGAATGTCCGCCCGGGCGTACTCCCAGAAGGTCACGTTGACGCCCTCCCGCCGGGCGCTCTCGACGACGATCAGGTTGGCCACCGAGCCCAGCACCGTCAGGTTCCCCGCCAGGGTGCTCGACATCGCCAGCGCCAGCCAGGCCGTTTCCTGCACCTCGGGAGCCATCGCCGGGATGACCGGCTTGAACAGCAGCACCGCCGGCACGTTGCTCACCAGGTTCGACAGGCCCACCGACACCACGCTTAACAGTCCGACGGGATCGTCCTGCAGGATCGACCATTCCCCGACGCCCCAGTGCCGCACCACATGGACCTCGAAAGCATGCACCACCACGAACAGGCCGGTAAACATGACGAGCAAGCTCCAATCGACGCGATGATAAATCTTGCGCGGATGGATCCGGTCGAGGAGCAGCACTGCCGCGGCCGCCAGTGCCACCACCTCCATCGGGTAGCCCGCGAAGAAACAGGCCACCGCTCCGAGCGTCACGATCAGGCTCTTGCGCAGCAGGTCGCTGTGCGCCCGCGACGGCGGCCGCTCGGGCGTCTCGTCCGGTGTCTCAGCCTGGTCGCCATTGGGATCGTTGATCGGGCGGAGAGCGGCCCGGTAAATCCAGGCGATCACGACAAAGCCGACAATCAGCGCGACAGCGGCGATTGGCCCCAGCCGGGCGGCAAAACGCAGATAGGAAATGTGCGAAAAATTGCCGATGATCATGTTCTGCGGGTTGCCCGTCAGCGTCGCGGTCGAGCCGATGTTGGCCGCCAGCGCCAACCCGATCAGATGGGGTTTGGGATCGAACCGCAGCCGTCGCGCCAGGTGCAACACCAGCGGCGCCAGTGCCAGGCAGACAACGTCATTGACCAGTAGGGCCGACAGCATGCCCGAGAGGAGCATCGTCGCCGCCAGCAGACCGCGCGGCTGGCTCACCCTGGCCAGTGCCCAGCCGGCCAGGCGATCGAAGAACCCCGCCAGGCGCAGGTACGCGACCACGATCATCATGCCCAGAAGCAGGGCAATCGTCTTGAAGTCGATGCACTCACGGCTCGCCGCCTCGTCGAAGGACAGCACGCCGGTCGTCAGGATGAGCGCCGCCCCCACCAGCGCGATGCCGGCGCGGTCGATCAGCAACCGCGGCAACTTGCCCACCGCCAGACCGACGTAGGTCAGCGCAAAGCAGACCAGCGTCAGCCAGAACCTCCATGTCTCATTCATGTCTCACGTCCCTCCGCCCTGCATCCTCCGGGTCGGCGCGGTGGATCCTGCCACGGCTCAGGCCCTTTCGGGAGGGAAAACTCACTCATCGAAATCAGCGTCCTCGCGCTCGTTGGTTGTGGCCTGTCCCACCTCGCCCAGCAATTCGGGAACAGGCATGCCATGCTCCCGAAGAAAGCGAACCAATTCGGCCCGTGAAACCTGCCGCCTCCGGCTCCGACCCACGCGCTCGCCACCCAGCCTCCCAGAGTCGAACCACTTGTTCACAGTTCGCGGGGCCACCTTGACCAGGAGAGCCACCTCCGCTGTGCTGAACACCTCCTTCCCTTCGATCCGGGCGATCAACCGGTCGTGCCGTTCCAGGAAATCCTGATACCAGGCAACAGGATCCTTGGATTGAGCCGGCACTCGGGTCGTGCTTGGTGACGGGAGAAGGCTTCGGGGAGATACCGAACCGGAGTCGCTGTCATTGGCTGTGGTCATGGGACACCTCCATGTGAGAAAGATGGTTGTGAACCGCGGTGGTCGTTCCGTTTGGTCTGGTGAGGTGGACTGGGAGACCGTGAGGTTCCGGCGAAACCACCTCCCAAGCACCGACACCAATTGTCAAGTTGGGCAGATGGGGTAAATTGAATATGTCGCCCACCCATTCCCCGGTCAGGAGTTCACCGCTATGGCGGAAACGACGAGTACCCAGCAACCGGCGGCCACTTCCAAGCCCTCGGCCAAGAGCAATGGCATCACCAAGATTGATGGGGTGAAGGCGGCCCTCGCGAAACTCGGACAGAAGGCCAAGCCCCTTGCCATCAAAGAGTACCTGAAAAAGGAGTTCGGTCTCGACATCAGTACCGACGTGGCCTCCAACTACAAGAAGACCCTGGCCAAACGGGCGAAGAAAGCCAAGGCCAAGGCGCCCGCCAAGGCCGCCGCGCCTGCTCCCAAGCCAGCTGCGGCACTCGCGGCCCCGAAGGCCGCCACAGGTGGCATTCCGCTCAAGGATATCCAGACCCTCAAGGAGTTGGTAGGCCGTGTCGGCGCAGACCATCTCAAGACGCTGATCGACTTGCTGGGCCGTTGACCAGGAATGCCACATCCTCCTGAGTCGCTGATTCAGGGAGTGGTCTCCAGGCTGAGACGGTCAGTTGCCTTCTGTCTCTGGTACGCCTGCCGACAAGGGACGTAGGCATCCTCCAGTGCGGCCCGGGTGACCGGCTCCTGTCTGGGGCTGGCGCCGGCACGAATGGTCAACGGCCGCGGTGCGACCGCTGCCGCCAGGTCAGGCAGATCGTAGACCGCCAGAGCACCGGGGACCACGTTGGTCAACTGATTCAAGGTGATCGGCGTCCGGGCCACGGCCGACCAGGAAATCAAGGACCGCTCCAGCGTCACCGCCTTGAGCCGTGGGTCGAGTGCCGCCGCGTGCAGCACGATTGGGCCGGCGGTGCCAACTCCGACAACATGGAGAGGCCGTCCTTCGGTCGCCTTGTCGCCGGTCAGATATCCGACCACCGCCAACAGGTCGTAAGTGCGCTGCCCAAGGAGCGGCCGGTTCAGGTGCAGGGCCAGGTACGTCTCCTTGAAGTCGGTCCCGAAGTAACCGGGCTTCTTCGGCGGCGGGCTCGGGGCCGTTTCTCCCAGGCCGCGCAGATCCAGCGCAATGACCTCCTCACCGGCCTTGACGAGCCGTTCCAGTGCTCCGCCGGGGCCAGCTTCCGCCGCCTTGCCGTCGCCGTGGACGTACAGGGTGAGTGCTTTCTTGACCGGAGGCGCTCCAGGCGTGAACCAGAGTGCCGGCACTTGAACGCCCGGCTCAGTCTCGAATACCACCTTGCGAATCTGGTATCCGGGCCGCTGCACCTGTCCCACTTCACGAACACTCGCTCCAGGGATTCTTTCCGGCACGGCGAGCAGGCGCCTGACCTCACGAAGCAACTCGGCTTGACTCCGGCCAGCCTTCGCCCGCTCCCGGGCCAGTTCCTCGGCACGACGGGCGGTGAGGTGGAAGGCCGACCGGCCCTTGAAGTCCTCCAATACCTGACCGCTGCGCGTACACTGGAGATCCTGATCCTTCGGGATCGGGAAATCGCCTTCGACGACAGCATCATCCTTCTCCAGCAGCCAGCGGCGCATCCAGCGTGCGACCGACTCGCGCTGCGGCTTCGGGTAGCCGTGCTGCGTGTCGAATTCGACGAGGGCGACGCGCTCCGGATGGCCCAGGACGCCGTATAGCCGGGTCGCCTCGCGGAACGTCGTCCAGGTTCCCTGGATGTCGAAAAAGTCGCGCGTGGCAGCACAGAGCAGCGTCGGCCGTGGGGCCCGCATCGTCAGATAGTCCGCGTGCTCGATGCCGAGGGCAACCTGTCCGGTGACGTTCTGCTCCGCGTCCTGCGGGCCAATGGTCGCAAATAGCCTTTCCAGAGAGGTAATGTAGCACGAGGGGGCTGCAGCAAGGATGCGTTCGTCGAGGGCCATCAGGTAAGAGGTGAGCGTGCCGCCGCCGGAGGAGCCGGTACAGCCGAGGCGTTTAGAGTCGATCTCGGGGCGGCTGGCGAGGTAGTCCAGGCTGCGGATGCCGTCCCAGATGCGATAAGTGGCGGTGTTGCTTCCGACCAGCAGAGCACCGACGCCGATGAGAGTGTGCTCGTTGGTGCTGCTCGGAATGGCGGGTTTGCCGGTCGCGTCGAGGAGTTGGCGTCGCTCCCCCTGGCCGATAGGGTCATAGGCGAGCACGGCCAGGCCGTTCTTCGCCAGGAGGATGCTGCCGCGCTGGGCGTAACTGGCGGCCTTCCCGTTGTTACTGTGGCCGATCGGCATGAGAACGCCGGGAAACGGTCCCTTGCCCTCCGGGAGATACAGGTTCGCCGTGACGTGATGATCCGGCCGGCTTTCGTAGATCACGCGCTCGACGCGATAGCCGTCGCGCTTCTCCACGCCGACGACGCGAGCATTCAGTGGGGTTTTCGCAGGGAACCCACCGAGCGCCTGGATGAACCGCTGTTTCAGCTCCTGCTGTCGCCGCTCCACATCCTGAGGGGTCTTCAACGTATCGACCGCCTGCCGGCGGACGTCGAAATGCTTTTGCGTCTCGGCCAGCAGGTAACGCGCGAGCATCTTGCGGGGCGGGGCATTCTTGTCCCCGGGAAGGGCCGTCAGATCCTCCTGGGCCGGCAGCGGACTGGTCAGGAGCAGGACCGCGAGCAGAGCGGCGAGGCGTGTGGCAGGCATGGGTGTACCGTGCTGGGGTGAGGGCGAGGTCGGGGACAGCGTCCGGATGGTCGAGGGAGCATCCATTGCAGCGCTAACCTATCCCGCGCCTGGCTTGCTGGACAGACCTTCAAATCGGACCGGGTTGGGCTGTTGGGCTGACGTTCCATCGCTTTCAGGGATATAATGTAAAGAGGAAGGGTGCGAGTCCATTCTCCAAGGAGACTACCGATGTCCGCCGACGCCCCCGAACCGATCGCCTTCGTTGCCCGCCCGGCCCTGGAGCAGCAGCCGGCCATCCTCGACACGACGGCGCCGACGCACCCGACCCGTGCGGCGACTCCGGAAGAACGTCGGGCCATCGCTGCCGTTTTCAGCGAACAAAAGCGGGAGAGCGCCCAGGTCGCGGCGCTGCTCGGCGCCTGGAGCGCGGGCATGCTCATCCACGACCTGATCCAGGACACCTTCGGCGAGCAAGGGGGAGAAGTCGAGCCGGAGGTGAAAAAGAAGGAGAAAACGGAGCCGAAATAAATGCTGTTTTCCGCTTGCGGGTTAGCACCTTCGAGGGTGCTAACCCGCAAGCGGGAAGGCAGGTCTCAGGCGGCCTTTCGCGCGGCCCCGTGCGTCTCGACCGGCTGCTTCAGCTGCGCCGGCTTGCTGTGGGCCTTGTGTGCCAGGAAATTCTGCCGGTACGCACGCACCAGTTCCGGGTGGCCCTTGAAGATCAGCAAATTCTCGGCGTTCTCGTCTTCTGCCTGCTTCGTGAAGTTGTAACTGCCCGTCACGAGCGTCTTGCCGTCGATAATCATCACCTTGTTGTGAGCGATTGAGTGGTTGTGATCGACCGTCGGCGCCAGGCCCTGATCGAGGAAGATGCGCAGGTCGGAGTAACGCTCGACCTCGTTGCTCTTGTCAAGGACGATGTCCACATGGACGCCGCGTTTCTTGGCTTCCACCAAGGCGAACGTCAGCGGGTCGGCAGTGAACGAGTAGGCTTGTACCAGGATTTCGCGCCGGGCACTCTTCAATTCCTGCAGCAGCGCGGCCTGACAGCCGCCTTTCGGCGAGAAATGCGCCGCCACCGACGGCGTGGTCCCGAACCGCCGATGCACCGCGCGCAGCAAAAATAGCAGCGTCAATGCCCCCGTGAATCCGGTCGCGATCTCCAGCCACATTCCCAGCCACATCGGTCGCCCTCCTTCCGAGCGGTCCCATCCACCGGAGGGGACGATACCAGGAGCGGCGAAAATCGCAAGGTCAACGAGAGGCGGACACACTTGACCTCCGCGACCCCCGGGCTACAATCCGCGCCAGGATACTCGGTATCCCCATTCTCAGGAATTCTCTGCAGTCGTCACGGCAACCGATTCCGAAGCGGGGCACATCATGACCGAATCTCGATCCCAGATGTCGTCGTACGAAGGCACGAGGCGCAAGCGTGGGGTCAAGTTGCTGCCCGCGCTCGGAGCTATCTTGCTCGTCGGTTTCTCGCTGTACGCCTCGCGTGCGGCGGTACGGCCGGCGAATCCCGCGCGGCCATCCCAGGCTGGCGGCGAGGCGAAGGGCGACGACAAGGCGACCGCGAAGGCAGTGGCGGCGGCCAACGCCTTCCTGGAGACACTGGACGCCAAGCAGCGCGACAAGGTGTTGCTGGCCTACGACAGCGCCAAGAAACCCTCCTGGTCCAACTTGCCGGTGACGATGGTGCCGCGCAACGGCGTTGCGCTCGGCGAACTGACCAAGGCGCAACGTGCCGCCGCCCTGGATGCCGTGGCCGCAGTCCTGAGCAAGCAAGGCTATCAAAAGGTCATCGACATCATGAACGCCGATGACCAGCTGGTGACCGACAAGGGCAACAAGATGCGCTTCGGCACCCCCAACTTCTTTCTTGCCATTTTCGGCAAGCCGTCGGCGACTCAACCGTGGATGCTGCAATTCGGCGGTCATCACCTGGGCATCAACGTCACGGTCGTCGGCAAGGACGCGGCCATCACGCCGACGCACACCGGCACGCAGCCAAACTCGTTCCTGCGCGACGGCAAGACGGTACGGCCGCTGGGCCCGGAAAACGATCTGGCGTTCAAGCTCGTCAACCTGCTGGACGCGAAGCAAAAGGCGCAGGCGATTCGCGGTGCCAAGCCCAGGAACCTCGCGCTCGGCCCGGGACAGGACGGCAAGACGATTCCACCGGAAGGGATCAAGGCCGCGGCGCTCACCGAGGCGCAGCGGGGCGTGCTGGTGGACCTGATCGCGGCCTGGGTCACGATCCTGCCGGAGAAAGCCGCGGCGGACCGGATGGCGGAGATCAAGG